>DATFEU010000043.1:0-4973 GCA_035250725.1 Actinomycetota bacterium | reverse complement strand
GTTCCTGCTCGTCGGGCTCGGGCTCCGCAAGCTGATGGGGACGCTCGCGTTCGTCAAGCGCAACTACCACTGGATCGCCGGCGTGTCCGGCGTCGTGATGATCGCGATCGGCATCCTCGTCGCGACGAACCTGTGGACGCGCGTACTCGGCCCGGTCCTGCGCGCCGTCAGGTCGTTCAACCCGCCGATCTGATCGTGGCGCATGGGGCGGTGGCCACGTGGGGAAGAACGAGGTCCGCGGGCCGCGGGCGCGGTGCTACAGTGCGCCGGGCCACGGTGCCCACCTGATGTCCGTTCGGAGGGATACGGGGAACGTGCGCAGCAGGACGATCATGGGCCTCTCGGCCCTGGCCGTGCTCGTCGCCGCCTGTGCTCCGAACGCCTCGCAGTCCGCGCTCGAACCCGCGGGCCCGTACGCCCAGAAGGCTCACGACCTGTTCGTCCCGGTCTTCTGGGTCGCCGCGGTGATCTTCTTCCTGGTCGAGGGCTTCCTGGTGCTCTTCGCGATCCGCTACCGGCAACGCAAGAACCGGACCCGCATCCCGGCGCAGATCCACGGCAACACGCGCCTCGAGGTGGCGTGGACGATCCTGCCCACGCTGATCCTCGCCGGGGTCGCGGTGCCCACGGTCGCCACGATCTGGGACCTGGCTGCCGAACCCGAGGGCGACGTCCTCCAGGTGAACGTGCTCGGCCACCAGTGGTGGTGGGAGTTCGACTACCCCGAGCAGCAGATCCTGACGGCGAACGAGCTCCACATCCCCACGGGCCGGCCGGTCTACCTCACGCTCTGCGCCGCCGGGTTCGGCTACGGCGCCGAGCTCCCGAGCGACCCGGGACCGCCCGCCCTGAACGCGTGCCAGCCCGGGCCGCCGGACGGCCTGCCGCCCGCCGGGATCGGGGCCTCGGTCATCCACTCGTTCTGGGTGCCGGAGCTCGCCGGGACCCAGGACGTGGTCCCCGGTGTGACCAACCACCTGACGATCCAGGCGGACGAACCCGGCGTGTACGAGGGGCAGTGCAAGGAGTTCTGTGGGCTGGCGCACGCGTACATGAAGTTCGTCGTCGTGGCACACGCGCCCGGCGACTTCGATCGATGGGTCTCCGAGCAGCAGGCCGAGGCCGTCACGCCCGAGCCCGGAAGCGACGCGGCAGCCGGCGCGGAGCTCTTCATCAGCCAGTGCACGCAGTGTCACGCGATCCAGGGGCTCGAGGATCCGAACGGCGAACCCGTGGCGGGCAACAACGGCGCCCCGAACCTCACGCACCTCATGAGCCGGAGCTGCTTCCGCGGATGCACGCTGGAAACGAACGACGCGAACCTGCGCGCCTGGCTGGCGGACCCGGCCAAGTTCGAGCTGGGGTCGTTCATGCCCGATTACGACCTGTCGTCCGAGGAGCTCGATCAGATGGTCGCGTTCCTGAACACGCTGGAGTGAGGTGAGCAGCCTATGGCGACCGTGAGCGTCCCGGCCGAGCGCCCGAAGGGGCTGCTCCGCAGGCCGACCGCGACGTCGGGCTTCTGGGCGTGGTTCACGACCGTGGACCACAAGAAGATCGGGATCCTGTACGGGATCACGGCGTTCGCGTTCTTCCTGATCGGCGGGACCGAGGCCCTGTTGATCCGGGTGCAGCTGGCCCGGCCGGACCAGGAGATCCTCAACACGGCCGTCTACAACGAGGTCTTCACGATGCACGGCGTGACGATGGTGTTCCTCGTCGTGATGCCGCTGTCCGCCGCCTTCTTCAACTACCTGCTGCCGCTCATGATCGGCGCGCGCGACGTCGCGTTCCCGCGCCTGAACGCCTTCAGCTACTGGGCGTTCCTGTTCGCCGGGATCTTCATCTACTCGAGCTGGTTCCTCGGCGGCGCGCCGAACGGGGGCTGGTTCGGGTACGCGCCGAACTCCGTGGTCGACCCCACCCGAGGCATGACGTTCTACGCGATCGGCTTGCTGATCGCCGGCATCGCGTCGACGGTGTCGGCGTTCAACCTCGCGGTCACGATCATCAACATGCGCGCGCCGGGGATGACCCTGTTCCGTATGCCGGTCTTCGTGTGGATGGGCCTGGTCGTCCAGCTGCTGTTGGCCTTCAGCCTGCCGGTGATCACGATCGGGCTCGTCGAGCTGTTGTTCGATCGGCTGTACGGAACCCACTTCTTCGACCCGGCGACCGGCGGCAACCCGGTGCTGTGGCAGCACCTGTTCTGGCTGTTCGGCCACCCCGAGGTCTACATCCTGATCCTGCCCGCGATGGGGATCGTCTCGGAGATCCTCCCGGTGTTCTCGCGCAAGCCGCTGTTCGGCTACCAGTTCGTGGTGTTCAGCGGCATCGCGATCGGGTTCATCGGCTTCGGGGTCTGGGCGCACCACATGTTCGCCGTCGGCCTCGGACCGGTCGCGAACACCGCGTTCGGCGTCTCCACGATGATCATCGCGGTCCCCACCGGCGTGAAGATCTTCAACTGGATGGGGACGATGTGGAACGGCGACCTCCGGTTCACGACGCCGATGCTGTTCGCGGTCGGCTTCATCGCGATGTTCGTGATCGGCGGGCTGTCGGGCGTGACGCACGCGGTCGTGCCGTCGGACTACCAGCAGACCGACACGTACTACATCGTGGCGCACTTCCACTACGTGCTGTTCGGCGGCTCGATCCTGGGCCTGTTCGGCGGCATGTACTACTGGTGGCCGAAGGTGTTCGGACGGATGCTGAGCGAGGGCGTCGGCAAGGTCGTGTTCTGGCTGATGTTGATCGGGTTCAACCTCACGTTCGGTCCGATGCACGTGCTCGGCTTGCAAGGGATGCCCCGGCGGATCCAGAGCTACCCCGAGTCGCTCGGCCTCAGCTTCTGGAACCTCGTCGCGACGATCGGCGCGTTCACGATCGCCGTGAGCGTCCTGGTCTTCGTCGTGAGCGCGATCTCGAGCTTCCGAAAGCCGAAGGAGATGGAGGCCGACCCCTGGGACGCGCGCACGATCGAGTGGCTCACCACCTCGCCGCCGCCCGATCACAACTTCGACGAGATCCCGGTCGTGCACTCGCTCGACGAGCTCTGGCATCGCAAGTACGCCGAGACCGAGGGCGGCCGCGTCGTCCCTGTGGCGGCGGGCGGATCCGGCGAGCCGGCGCACGGCCGAGCCGACGGACACGGCGCGGACGAGCACGGTGCGGACGGGCACGGCGGCGGGCACGGGATCCACCTGCCAGGCCCCTCGTACTACCCGCTGATCGCGGCGCTCGGCCTGCCGGTCCTCGGCTACGGGCTCATCTTCGGCATCGGGTACGTGGTCGCCGGACTCGTGATCACGCTCGCGGGCCTGTTCGGCTGGATCCTGGAGCCCTCGGCGGAGTGAGCGGCTGATGGCGACCCTCGCGCAGCCGGCAGAGCACGCGGTGACCGAGCACGCCGACACGAGCACCGGGCTGCCGAACTCCAAGCTCGCGATCTGGCTGTTCCTGGCGTCGGACTGCCTGCTGTTCGGCGCGCTGATCTCGACCTACGTGCTGTACCGCAACGCGAGCACCGTGGGGCCGTTCCCGAGCGACGTGTTCGACATCCCGTACACGTCGGTGTCCTCGTTCGTGCTGCTCGCGAGCTCGCTCACGATGGTGCTCGCGCTCGCCTCGCTGCAGCGGGGCGATGTTGCCCGGTCACGAGTCTGGCTGCTCGCCACGGCGATGCTCGGGATGACGTTCGTCGGCGGTCAGGTCTACGAGTTCACGGTCTTCGTGGAAGAGGGGTTGAGCCTGAGCACGAACATGTTCGGGACATCGTTCTACGTGCTGACGGGGTTCCACGGCGCCCACGTAACGGTGGGCATCCTCATGCTCCTCACGCTCGTCGCGCTCTCGTTCGGCGGCCGGATCACGCCCGAGCGCTCCGAGACCGTCGAGCTCGTCGGCCTGTACTGGCACTTCGTCGACATCGTGTGGATCGCCATCTTCACGATCGTCTACCTGATCCCGACGAACCCGCCCGCCGCGGGCGGATAGGAGCGAGATGGCCGATACCCAGGTGGACGACCAGGAGGCGACGCCCCCGGCACGCGCCGCCCACGGCGGCCGCCATCCGAGTCCGAAGGAGTACGTCCGGATCGCGGTCATCCTGGCGGTGATCACCGCCGCGGAGGTGGTCGTCTACTACATCGAGGGCGTCCAGGAGTTCCTCGTCCCGATCCTGTTCGCGTTTTCGGCGCTGAAGTTCGCGCTCGTCGTGCTCTGGTTCATGCACCTGAAGTTCGACAGCAAGACCTACGCTCGCTTCTTCCTCATGGGGCTCGCCGGGGCGATCACCCTGTTCCTGATCGTGTTGATCACGTTCGAGGTGTGGAGCTAGCGTGCCGGCCTTCCACCCGCACGCCGACGTCTGGCTCCTCCTCGGCGCGATCTGGGCCGCGTACCTGTTCGCGACGCGGCGGCACGAGCCGGCGACGCCGGCCGAGCGTGCCGAACGGCCACGCCGGATCACGCTGTTCTCGCTCGGCATGGCGACCCTGTGGCTCGCGTCGGACTGGCCGATGCACGACCTCGCCGAGGGCTACCTGTACTCGATGCACATGGTGCAGCACATGGCGTACACGCTCGTGGCCGCGCCGTTGCTCGTCGCCGGGATCCCGGCGTGGATGTGGCGCCGCCTCCTGGCGCCGCGGGCGGTGTTCGTCCCGTTCCGGTTCCTCACCCGGCCGGTCGTCGCGCTGATCGTGTTCAACGGGCTGCTGCTGTTCACCCACTGGCCGGAGGTGGTCCATGCGTCCCTCGGTTCCGAGTTCGTCCACTTCGGCCTGCACGTGCTTATCGTCGGGTCGGCGGTCGTGATGTGGTGGCCCGTGCTCTCGCCGCTCGTCGAGCTCCCGTCGCTCTCGCCCCCGGGCCAGATGCTCTACCTGTTCGCGCAGTCGCTGGCGCCGACGGTCCCGGCGTCGTTCCTCACGTTCGGGCACACGCTGCTCTACCCGGAGTACGGCGCC
>DATFEU010000040.1:0-10005 GCA_035250725.1 Actinomycetota bacterium | reverse complement strand
GACGGGGTCGAACGTCCCCGGACACAGGGCCGTCAAGCCCATCTACGCCTCCTGGAAGATCAGGACGAGGGTGTCGCCGTAGGAAAGGCGCCTCGCGGCGTGCCAGTGTACCGGAAGGTCCGGTTCCGGAGCCCCTTTCGGACGCGTGAGCGCCACGCTCCAGCCCGCCGGAGCCAGCCACCGGACGGCCAGCTGCGCGAGCACGGTCGCGATCTCCTGGGCGGGAACGTCGTACGGTGGGTCCGCCAGCACGACATCGAACGCCGCGCCGAACTTGTCATCTCCCATGAGCATCCTGGTCACCTCGCCTCCGATCACCTCGGCCCCCTCAGCGAGGCGGGTCCGCTCCAGGTTCTCCCGGATCGTACGGAGCGCGAGCCGGTTCCGTTCGATCAGCACGGCGTGCTCGGCCCCTCGCGACAAGGCCTCGATCGCCATCGCCCCGGTGCCCGCGTACAGGTCGAGCACGCGCGCCCCGTGGACCGCCGCCCCGAGGCTCGAGAACAGGCCCTCACGCGCCATGTCGGAGACCGGGCGCACGCCCGGCGGGACGCTCGCGAGCCGGACCCCTTTCGCCGAGCCCGCCACGATCCTCACGCGGAACGCCCGACCGCTCGCTGCACGGGCGGCACGTTCACGAGTGGAAGAGCCAGTCGATCGATCGCTCGAACCGGCGGCGCAGTTCGAGGACAAGCTCCGGGTGCCCCGACAGGGCGGGCTCGGCATCGATCAACTCGAACGCGCGCGCCCGGGCCCGGCGCACGAGCTCGAGGTCCTCGGCGAGCCGCGCGAGCGTGAGGTCGGGCATGCCGGACTGCTTCACGTCGAACAGCGTCCCCTCGCCGCGCAGCCGCAGGTCCTCGTCGGCCAGCTCGAACCCGTCGGTCGTCCGAGCCATCGCCTCGAGACGGTCCCTCGCCTCGAGGTTGGTCTCCTCCGAGCCGTCGAACAGGATGCACGTCGACGGGTACGAGCTCCTGCCGATCCGCCCGCGCAACTGATGCAGCTGCGCGAGCCCGAACCGTTCCGCGTTCTCGACGAGCATCACGGTCGCGTTCGGCACGTCGACGCCCACCTCGATCACCGTGGTCGAGATCAGGAGGTGATGCTGCCCGGAGCGGAACTCGTCCATCACGCGTTCCTTCTCGGCCGGGCGCATCCGGCCGTGGAGCAGCTCGACGGACAGGTCGGGGAACACCTTCGTCGCGAGCCGCTCCGCCTCGGCCTCCGCGGCGCGGACCTGGGAGCGGTTGCCCTCATCGATCGCGGCGCAGACCACGAACGCCTGGCGGCCGGCCTCGACCTCCTCTCGGACGATCCGGTAGGCGGCCGAGCGTTCGGCCTCGGTCCTCGCGACCCGCGTCGAGATCGGCCGCCGGCCCTTCGGCATCTCGTCGAGCACGACGACGTCCAGGTCGCCGTAGTAGGTGAGCGCGAGGGTCCGCGGGATCGGGGTGGCGGTCATGATCAGCACGTCCGGCGAACCACCCTTGCCCTTCAGCGCCATCCGCTGATGGACGCCGAACCGATGCTGTTCGTCGATCACGGCGAGCGAGAGATCGGCGAACGACACACCCTCCTGGACGAGCGCGTGGGTCCCGACGACGAGGTCGACCTCGCCCGACGCGATGCCGTCGAGCACCGCCGCGCGCTCCTTGCCGGTGACGGCGGCGGTGAGTAACGCGTAGGTGACGCTCGTCTCGTCCTCCTCGGCCGGCTGGTCGAGCAGCGATGCCTGCCCGTCGGCCGCCCCGGTCCGCGGTCGCGACTCGAGGTACGGCCGCGCGCCGAGCGGCCCGAGCAACGCGGCCATCGACCGCGCGTGCTGGCCGGCGAGCACCTCCGTCGGCGCCATGATCGCGGCCTGATGCCCCGAGCCGATCGCGGTCAGGCAGGCGTGGACCGCGACGAGCGTCTTCCCGGACCCGACGTCGCCCTGGAGCAACAGGTTCATCGGGTGCGGCCGGGCCATCGCCTCGGCGACGGCGTCGGACGCGCGACGTTGCGCCTCCGTCGGCTCGAACGGCAGCGCGACGAAGAGCCCCTCGATCAGCCGACCGCCGCGCGCGTGCTCGACGCCCTGCTCCGCCCCCTCGACGCGGTGCTTGCGGAACGCGACGCCGAGCTCGAGCGTGAAGAGCTCGTCGAACTTCAGCCGCTCCTCCGCCGCGGAGCGCTGTTGCTCGTCCTCGGGGAAGTGGATCCGCCGGATCGCCGTGTCGAGATCGAGGAGTCCCTCGGCGGCGACGACGTCGGCCGGGGTCGGGTCGGGGATCTCCGGGAGCTGCTCGAGCGCCCGCCAGATGAGCTCGCGGATCGTCCGAGGAGTGATGCCTTCGGACGCCCGGTAGATCGGCGTGATCCGCCCGGTGTGCACGAGATCTTGTTCGTCGCCTCGGAGCAGCTCCACTTCCTGCTTTGCGAACTGCCGCTTGCCTCCGTACTTCTGGGGGACGCCCGACGCGGCGACCTCGTACCCCTCCTTGTATTGGGAGGCGACCCACGGCTGGTTGAAGAACGGAAGTTCGAGGTTGCCCGAACCGTCGTACAACGTGACCGTCACCATCGCCTGGCGCCGTTTGGTCTGACGCTTGTGCACGCGCCGGACCTTCGCGATCACCGTCGCGTACGTGCCGTCCACGAGGTCGCCGATGCGCGTGACGTTCGAACGATCGATGTGCCGGCGCGGATAGTGATGGAGCAGGTCGCGGACCGTGGTGACGCCCATCTCGGCGAGCGCGTCCACCGCCGGCGGACCGTGAGTCCGAACGCCGACCCGGCGCTCGGACAACCGCCGGTCGATCGCCGGGATCGGCGATTCCAGGTTGAGCTTCACCGACGAACCGAGGTTCCGTTCGGGACGTATCCCATCACGTGGGTTCTACCATGCGGTTCGTGCGCCCCCGCCTGGTCGTCGCGGTCGTCCTTCTCGCGGTCGTCGCCGTCGGTTGCTCGAACGGCGCCGCCGGCGACGGCGGCGACGGTCCGCTGCTGCCGGCGGACGCCGACGAACTGCCGGCGTTCGACCTCGCGACGTACGAGCAGCTCTTGGCCGAGCTCGAGGGCACGCCCGTGCTCGTGAACATCTGGGCGTCGTGGTGCGGACCGTGCCGGGACGAGGCTCCGCACCTCGCGGCGGCGCACGCGGAGTTCGGCGACCGCGTGCAGTTCCTCGGCGTGGACATCCTGGACGAACGGGGCTCGGCGCGCGAGTTCATGCGCGAGTACGGCTGGACGTATCCGAGCGTGTTCGACGGGCCGGGTTCGATCCGGGACGGGCTCGGCCTCCTCGGCCAGCCGGCGACGCTGTTCTACGACGCGTCGGGCGAGCTCGTGAAGACGTGGAGCGGACCGCTCACCGAGGAGGCGCTCGCCGATGGCCTCGAGGCGATCGTGTCGCCGGCCACGTAGCCGGGCTGCGACCTACCCCCAGCGCTTCGGGTTCCGGAACTCGACGTCGACGTCCTTGTCGGGTTTCGGGCCCCTGGCCTTCGCCTTCCCCTTGCCCTGCCAGCGCTCGCCTCCCGGCACCGGTCCCTCGACCTCGATGCCGTTGAAGGAGAAGTCGGCCTTGAACCGAGGGCTCCCGGATGGGCCGATCGCCTGGATCTCGACGGTGCCGATCTGCTCGCCTCGATCCCAACTGCCGGGCGGAGGGTCCTCTCTCCAGACGGTCTCGGTCCATCTGTCCCCGGGCTTCGGATCCTTGGGTGCGTCGTCGTTGCTGATGACCGGGAAATCGAAGATCGGGAGCAGTTCCTCCACGTTCGCCGCCATGGCATCGTCCCCCCTCTGCCAGCGCAACCACCCTATGGCCCTCTCCTCAGCCGGGCAAGCCCGACCTAGACTCCGCCCATGCCGATCTGCGGCTCGTGCGGCCAGAGCAACCCCTCGCGCGCGAGGTTCTGCATGTCGTGCGCTTCCCCACTCGGGCAGGAGGAGCCTGCCCCGCACGGCGCTCGCAAGACCGTCACCGTCGTGTTCTGCGACGTTGCCGGCTCGACGCCGCTCGCCGAGCTGCTCGACGCCGAATCGATCCGCGAGGTCATGACGCGCTTCTTCCGCGCGATGCGCGGCGCGCTCGAACGCCACGGCGGGACGGTGGAGAAGTTCATCGGCGACGCCGTGATGGCGGTGTTCGGCGTGCCGTTCCTGCACGAGGACGACGCGATCCGCGCGGTGCGCGCGGCCCAGACGATGCGCGAGGAGCTCGCCGCGCTGAACGTCGACCTCCAGACCCGGTTCGGCGTGCAGGTGCGGGCGCGCACGGGCGTCAACACCGGCGAGGTCGTGGTGGGCGATGCGGCGGCCGGTCAGACGCTCGTCGTGGGCGACGCGGTGAACGTCGCGGCGAGGCTCGAGCAGGCGGCGGGCCCCGGCGAGATCCTCCTCGGGCCGGCCACCTATGCCCTGGTCCGAGACGACGTGGTCGCCGAGCCGACCGGACCGCTCGCCCTGAAGGGCAAGAGCGGCTCGATCGTCGCGCACCGGCTCCGGTCGATCGGCCCCGGGCCCCATCAGGTGGGGAGCCGGCCGGACCCGCCGCTCGTGGGACGCGATCGCGAGCTCGAGACGCTTCGCTCGGCGTTCGACCGCGCGGTCAGCGACCGATCGGGCGTCCTCGTCACGGTGCTCGGTCCCGCAGGGATCGGGAAGTCCCGGCTCGCACGGGAGTTCGCGGGGCGGGTCGGACCCGACGCGATCCTGCTCCGCGGACGCTGCCTCCCCTACGGCGACGGGATCACCTTCTGGCCGGTGTCCGACGTCGTGAGGCAGGCGAGCGGCATCACCGACGCCGACGACCGGAACCAGGCGCGCTCGAAGATCGAGTCGGCGATGCTCGGGGCTCCCGACGGGCCGCTCGTGGCCGAACGGGTGGCCGGCGTCACCGGATTCGGAACCACCGTCGCGGGGTTGCAGGAGACCTTCTGGGCGATCCGCCGGTTCCTCGAGTGGGCCGGCCGCGATCGGCCGCTGCTCCTGGTCCTCGACGACCTCCAATGGGCGGAGCCGACCCTGTTGGACCTGGTCGAGTACCTGGCCGACTCGAGCCGCGGCGTCTCGATGATGCTCCTATGCCTCGCCCGTACCGACCTGATGGACGCGCGGCCCACCTGGGCGGGCGGGATCGCCGGCGCCTCCGTGCTGTCCCTCGACCCGCTCGACGTCCGGGAGAGCAAGCAGCTCGTGTCGGAGCTGCTGGGCGGAACGAGCCTCGACGATCAGGCCTTCGCCCACATCGCCGAGCCCGCGGCCGGGAACCCCCTCTTCCTCGAGGAGATGCTGCGGATGCTCGACGACGACGGCCTGCTCCTGCGCGAAGGCGACCACTGGGTCGCGACGTCGGATCTCGGCGAGGTGCGCGTCCCCGGCTCGATCCATGCGCTCCTCGGCGCGCGGCTGGACCGGCTGTCCCGTGACGAGCGCATCGTCATCCGGTCGGCCGCGGTGGTCGGGAAGGTGTTCTGGTGGGGCGCGGTCGAGGAACTCGCGCCCGAGTCGGTCCGCGGTCACGTCGGCAGCGCGCTCCAGACGCTCGTCCGCAAGGACATGATCCGACCCGAGCCGTCGACGTTCGCCGGCGAGGACGCCTTCCGCTTCCACCACATCCTGATCCAGGAGACCGCGTACCGAGGCACGCCGAAGGAGGCGCGCGCGGATCTCCACGAGTCATTCGCCGTCTGGCTCGAGGGGATCGCGGGCGACCGGTTCGTCGAGCTCGAGGAGGTGATCGGGTACCACCTCGAGCAGGCCTACCGCTATCGCGTGGAGCTGTCTCCCGTCACGGACCGTGAGCAGGACCTTGCGACCCGAGCCGGGCTCCGGCTGGCTCCCGCGGGCATCCGCGCCTTCGAGCGCCGCGACATCCCTGCCGCGACCGACCTCCTCGGTCGGGCCACCACCCTCCTCCCCCGCGCCCACCCGGACCGGCGCGTGGCGCTCATCGCGCTCGGCGAGGCCATGGAGGAGGCCGGCGATCTGGGCCCGGCCCTGGACGCGTTCGGCGAGGCGGAGGCCAGCGCGAAGGAAGCCGACGATGCGGTCACCGCCGCGAACGCCGCGATCCTTCGGCTGTTCCTGTCGGAGATGACGGATCCTGGGGGCTCCCCGGAGACACTCGCCGAGGCGGAGCGCCTGATCGCGGTACTCGAGGCCGCGACAGACGATCGCGGGCTGGCCCGCGCGTGGATCTTGAAAGGGAACCTGCACACGAATCATGCTCGGTACGGGGACGCCGACGACGCCTTCGCTCGCTCGATCGAGCATGCGCGCCGAGCCGGGGCCGGCCCAGAGGAGTCCGACGCGCTCGGCCGATACACAGGCTCGGGGACCTACGGGCCTGCCCCTGCCGAGGAGATCGAGCATCGATGCGTCGAGCTGCTCGAACGGAGCGCGGGGACCGGGTACGAAGCCCCAGCCCTCCGAGCCCTCGCGTGGGTCCGGGCGATGCAGGGACGGTTCGACGAGGCGCGGGAGCTCGTCCGGAGTTCGCGCGACATCTTCGAGGACATGGGCCTACGGCTCCGATCGTCCTTCGTATCCGAGACGGCGGGCGAGATCGAGATGCTCGCGGGTGACGTTGTCGCCGCCGAGCGCGAGTTCCGGTCGGCGTTCGACGCGGCGGTCGACATGGGCGAACAAGGCTTCCAGTCCACGATCGCGGCCTCGCTCGCCCACGCGCTGATCGAGCAAGGGCGTCTGGACGAGGCGGAGGAACTGGTGTCGGCGAGCGAGCTCGCGGGCGCCGAGGACGACGTCACCACGCAGGTGCTCGGTCGCAGCGCGCGCGCGCGGATCGAGTCGGCCCGAGGCCGATCCGAGGAGGCGGAGCGGCTGGCCCGTGATGCCGTCAAGCTGGCCGCGACGACGGACGACCTGAACATGCGCGGCGACACGCTCGTGGATCTCGCGACGGTCCTGTTGGCGGCGGGCGATCGGGACGGCGCCGCGGAGGTGTTCGAGTCGGCGCTTGCGCTGTACGGATCCAAGGGGAACGTCGCTGCCGAGGCCGCGACGCGCCGCCTCATGGCGAGCGGAAACGTCGGCTGAGCGGGCCGTTGCGGGACGTCTGCTACCCTCCCTAGCCTATGGCAGCCGTCTGCGACATCTGCGGGAAGAAGCCGTTCTTCGGCATGCAGGTCTCCCACTCGCACCACCGCACGCCCAAGCGGTGGAACCCCAACGTGCAACGCGTCCGTGCCCTCGTGAACGGTTCGCCCAAGCGCCTGCACGTCTGCACGAGCTGCCTGAAGGCCGGCAAGGTCCAGCCGCGCGGTCTGAGCGCGAGCCGTCAGGACCGAGGCGCCGCCCAGAGCTGATCCACCGGGCCGATCCCGTCCCCCAGCTTCAGCGCGTGCCGGATCGCCTCGGTGACGAAGGCCTTCCCGGCGCGAACCGCGTCCCCGAGTTCCGCGCCTCGCGCGAGGTGGGCGGCGATCGCCGAGGACAGCGTGCACCCCGTGCCGTGCGTGTTCGGCGTGTCGATGCGCTCGCCCTCGATCCAGTCCATCCGATGGCCGTCGAAGAACAGATCGGCCGCCGTCGTCGCCCCCTCGAGATGACCGCCCTTCACGAGCACGGCCTTCGGTCCCATCGCGAGGATCGCCTCGGCGCCGTCCTCCATCAGGTCGCGCGTCGAGACCTCGAACCCGGCGAGGCCGGTTGCCTCGGGGAGGTTCGGGGTGACGAGCGTGGCGAGCGGCACGATGCTTCCCCGGAGCGCTTGAACCGCGTCCTCCTCGAGGAGCGCGTGCCCGTGCTTGGAGACGAACACGGGATCCACGACCAGGTTCGGCACCCCGGTCTCGCTCAATGCGTCGGCCGCGGCCTCGACGATCGCGGCGGACGCGAGCATCCCGGTCTTCGCCGCGTCCACCCCGATATCCGTGACGACCGCGCGGATCTGATCGCCCACGGTCGTCGGAGACAGCGACTCATAACCGCTCACGCCCTTCGTGTTCTGCACCGTGACGGCCGTGACCGCGGTCATGCCGTAGACGCCGAGCGCGCTGAACGTCTTCAGGTCGGCCTGGATCCCCGCGCCCCCGCCCGAGTCCGACCCGGCGACCGACAGCGCTCGCGGCCGTGGCGAACGTCGCACGTCCATGCGACCCAGGCTACCCGCGGCCGAAGTGATCCCAGCCCGCCGGCTCGAGCGGCGACTCCGAGCCGCCGGCTCGCACGGCCACCACACCCGAACCGTCGACGACCTCCCCGATGTCCGAGAGCCTCGTCCCGAACGACTCGAGCAGATCGGCACGCGCGCGCTCGACCGAGCCCCCGGGGATCGTCGCCACGAGTTCGTAGTCCTCGCCGCCCGACAGGGCGAGCTCGAGCGGGTCGACCCCGAGCGCACCCGCCCCGCGATCGAGCGCATCGGCGATGGGAACGGCTTCGAGGGCCAGTCGTGCCCCCACCCCACTCGCGCGGCAGAGTCGCGAGAGATCGATCGCGAGACCGTCCGAGAGATCGATCATCGCGGTCGCCCCCGCCCGAGCGAGGATCTGCGCCTCGCCGACGCGAGCGATCGGCCGCGCGAGGGCCTCCGAGAGCTCGCGCCCCCACGGCTCGGAGAGCGCCGACGCCGCCTCGTCGGCCGGCGCCTTCGAGATCGCGAGGCCGCCCGCCGCCGCCCCGAGCGTCCCGGTCACGACGATCCGTTCCCCAGGTCGCGCGTTCGAACGCCTCACGGCCCTGCCGGGCGCGACCTCGCCGATGATGGCGACCGACAGCACGATCACTTCGGCGCGGTTCGTGTCTCCACCGACGAGCGCGAGAGCGTACTCGGCGCATGCCTCGCGCATCCCGCCCGTGAGCTCGATCACCCAGGCGGCCTCCACGTCCTCCGGCACCGCGACGGCCGCGATCGCGTACCGGGGGCTCGCCCCCATGGCCGCGACGTCGGAGACATTCACCGTGACCGCCTTGGCGCCAAGGTCTCGCGCAGAGCTCGAACCGCGCTCGAAGTGGATGCCCTCGACCAACAGATCGGTCGTGAACACGAGCTCGCCGCTACCCCGTTCGAGGACCGCGGCGTCGTCGCCGATCCCCACCACGACGCCCGGCTCGCGACCGGAGAGCACACGCGAGATCGCCTCGACGAGTTCGTCTTCGGAGAGCTCGATGGGGCGCCTCCATCACAGGCACGACCGACCCGCGCCGGGGGGCCTGCATCCGTTGGGTAGGATAGAGACTGCTCCGAGCCGGCCCTCGGCTCCGTGAGTCACCCGACGAAGGAGAACCGTTGAAGGTCGAGGCGCGAGCGACGCACGACAACCCGTCCCCGGAGGAGCTCCGCCGCTTCACCGAAGCGATGCCGCAAGCTCGCGTCACGGAGTTCGGGAACGTCAACGTCCAGACGCGCGTCACGTCGAGGAGCTCGGGCAGCACCTTCGTCGTCGCCGGGCGGTCCAGCGGCAAGACGATGACGCGCGACGAGTACGACCGGGTCGCCGCGATGCAGGACGAGTACCTGCGCGACCGCGACGTCGTGGTGATCGACGGCTTCATCGGCAACGATCCGTCCTTCCAGACGCGCGCGCGCCTCACGATCGAGAAGGCGAACGCGAACATCGCCGGCATGCAACAGAAGCTCTACTTCCCCCGCGTCGACGGGCAGGAGCCCGAGGTGGAGGTCGTCTACACCCCGAACCTCGAGGCCTCCGGCTACCCCGACGACCGGGTGATCGCGGTCGACCTGGACCGCGGCGTCACGCGCGTCCTCGGCTCCGACTACTTCGGCGAGTCGAAGAAGGGCGGCCTCCGGATGTGGAACAAGAAGGTGTACGACCTCGGCGGACTCGCCCTCCACGCCGGCCTGAAGGTCGTCCCGACGCCCGCCGGCGAGAAGGTGTTCATGATCATCGGCCTGTCGGGCACCGGGAAGACGACGACGACGTTCACGACGCAGAACGACTCGCTGCCGGTGCAGGACGACTTCGTCGCGCTGATGCCGGGTGGTCACGCCCACGGCACCGAGAACGGCTGCTTCGCGAAGACGTTCAG
>DATFEU010000016.1:0-6542 GCA_035250725.1 Actinomycetota bacterium | reverse complement strand
CAGGAACATCGGCTTGCCGTCGACGTGGCGGATCTTCGGCCGGTACGCCTCGGCGTCGTAGAGCGCCGCCACGTCGACGCGCTTCACGCCCTGGCGAACGACGTCGATCGGGACGTTCACGTAGTTCCCGTTGCGGAGCGCGACGAGGCGGCCGAACTCGCCGCCGATCACGAGATCCGCCGCCATGACCGCGTAGTTGATCGCCACCATCAGGTCGAGCGAGTCGGGCGAGCCCGACCGCATCAGGTAACCGATCGCCTGGTAGATCATCCCCTCGCCGGTGATCTCGCGGAGGGCACGGCCCGTGGCGAGCCCGATCCCGCCGAGCTTGCGGTGCCCGTACGGGTCCTCGGCGTCGGAGAGCATCATCTCGCCGCCGGTCATCGTGGCCCCCTCGGAGATCGTCATCATCGCGTAGCCGCTCGGGTTGGCGCGCTTGTCGTCCATGAGGAAGCCCGCGAGCTTCTCGACGTCGAACGGCACCTCGCTGATGATCGCCCGATCCACGCCCGACAGGTACGCGGACACGAGCGCGGTCTCGCCGCTGTAGCGGCCGAACACCTCGACGACCGCGAGGCGCTCGTGCGAGCCGGCACTCGTGCGGAGCTGGTGAAGGAAGATCACGGTCCTCGTCACGGCGGTCGAGAACCCGATGCAGTAGTCGGTCCCGTGGACGTCGTTGTCCATCGTCTTCGGGACCGCGACGACCGGCACGCCCTCCTCGTGCAGCCGGAGCGCGAACGACAGCGTGTCGTCGCCGCCGATCGGGATCAGCGCGTCGATCCCCAGGCGCTCGAGCGTCTTCAGGACATGCGGCGTGTGGTCCCGCGGCTCCTCGTCGTCGCGACCGTCCTTGAGGAACTCCGGCTCGTCGGCCGGGCGGACGCGCGCGGGGTTCACCCTCGAGGTGTGCAGGACCGTGCCCCCGGTCCGGTCGATCGTCCGCACCGACGACGAGTCGAGATCGACGATGTTCGCGAGCACCGACGCAGGATCGTCCGGATCGCACGCGAGCAGGCCGCGCCACCCCCGCCGGATCCCGACCACGTCGTGGCCCTCCTGCTCCGCCCGCATCGTCGCCGCCTTGATGCACGCGTTCAGGCCCGGGACGTCGCCCCCGCCCGTGAGGACGCCGATCTTCACGCCGGCCTCCCGTCGTCGGGTTCGGGGGGATCCTCGAAGAACAGCTCGGCGGCGGCGATCAGCTCGGCCGGTACGGGCCGGACCTTCGAGGCCTCCGTGAGCGCGACCCTGCCGATCCGGTCGCCCTGCAGCGCCACCATCTGCCCGAATGCGCCCTCCGACACGAGGTCGACGGCCGCTTCGCCCAGGCGCGAGGCGAGGATCCGGTCGGCGGCGACCGGCGAGCCGCCCCGCTGGACGTGGCCAAGGACGGTCACGCGCGTGTCCCAACCGGTGAGCGCCTCGATCTTCGGCGCGATCGCGTGGGCGATGCCCCCGTACCTCGGATGACCACGTTCGTCCATAGGCAGGTCCGGTCGCTCTCCGGACGCGAGCGCCTCGACGGCTCCCTCGGCCACGACGACGATCGAGAACGAGTGCCCGTGGTCGTGACGCCGCTTCACGCGCGCGGCCACCTCGCCGAGGTCGAACGGCCGCTCGGGGATCAGGATCGAGTCGGCGCCGCCGGCGAGGCCGGCGTGGATCGCGATCCAGCCGGCGCTGCGCCCCATCACCTCGACGAGCATGAGCCGGTTGTGGCTCTCGGCGGTGGTGTGCAACCGGTCGATCGCGTCGGTCGCGACCTGCACCGCCGTCGCGAACCCGATGCAGGCGTCGGTTCCCGACAGGTCGTTGTCGATCGTCTTCGGGACGCCGACGAGCGGCAGGCCGTCCCTCGCGAGCTGCGCCGCCGCGCCCATCGTCCCCTCGCCGCCGATCGCGACGATCGCGTCGAGGCCGAGCTCGCCGACGGTCGTCCGGACGCGGTCGACGCCGTGCTCGTGGTAGGGGTCGGCTCCCGAGGAGCCGAGGATCGTCCCGCCGCGGTGCACGATCCCCTGGACCGAGGCGGCCGAGAGGGGCTCGGCGTCGCCGGCCATGACCCCGCGCCAGCCGTTGCGGAACCCGACCACCTCCAATCCGTGCCGGCTCGCGGCGGCCCGGACCACGGCCCGGATCGCCGCGTTGAGGCCGGGCGCGTCCCCGCCCGCGGTCAGGACACCGATCCGTCCGGTCACTGAGACACTCCTCACGGACCCCTGGCGCCTAGCGATGCGGTCAAGTCGGGGCCCGTCGACGTCGAGAGAAGGATTGTACGGCCGGCCCCTCGCCGCTCGGCCCATCACATGCGGACCCGAACCGTGGCCCTCGCGCTCGTGCTCGCGACTCTCGCGGTCGCGGGGCCGGCGCACGCCCACGACCTGGGGCCGCTCCTCCGCGACCACCGCGACCTGTCCGAGGTCCGGCGGGTCCGGGGGCTGCACGGACGCCTCCACGACCTGCTCGACCGCTACGAGCGGCTCGAACGCGGGGCCGGGCGGGGATGGATCCGCGTCGTCGACGCCGAACGAGCGGTCGCCGAGGCCGAGCGGGCGATGAACGAGGCCGAGTCCGCCCTGGGTGCGAGGGTCCGGACCGCGTACCAGTTCGGCCCCGGCGGCGCGGTCGAAGCGATGCTGGGCGCCGGGTCGCTCGCCGACCTCGCGTCGATCTCCGAGTACACGGCGCGCACGATCGCGCTCGAGGGGTCGATGCTGCGCGATTCGATCGTCGCGCGGGCGCTCGTCGACGCCCGTCGCGCGCAGGCCCGCGGATCGCGCGAGCGACTCGAACCGGCGCTCGAACGGCTCCGCGCGATGCTCCGGGAGATGGAAGCCGCGGTCGACGAGGCCACCGAGATCGCCCGGCGGGCCTCGCTCGAACGGGAAGCGCTCGTCGCGCTCGAGGCGCAGCAGGTGGCCGTCGCCGAGGCGGTCGCGCGCATGGGGACGTGGGACCTCATCGGCTACCGGGACGACCAGGGTCCGCTCCTCGCGCTCCTCGGACCGACGGGCGGGCGCACGTGCGAGACCCCGGCGGGGCTCTCGCCCACGGGTGAGGTCTTCGAGGGGTACGCGTCCTGGTACGGCTGGGAGTTCGGCGGCCAGCCGACCGCGACCGGCGCGATCTTCGACCCGCGCCTGTTCACCGCGGCGAACCGGTGGCTCCCGTTCGGGACGTTCCTGCGCGTGAGCTACGAAGGCAGGTGCGCGATCGTCCTCATGAACGACCGGGGGCCGTACGGACGGTTGGAGCGGGTGATCGACCTGTCCGAGGCGGCGGCGAAGTACCTCGGCGTGGGCGTGTCGTGGGTCCACGCCGAGATCCTCGTGCCCGCCTGACGGGTAGCATGACGCGGTGCTCGCGGCGTGGGGGCTGCTCGAGTGGTTCTTCGTGCTCGCGCTGGTCGGCCTGACCGGGGCGGTCGGCCTCGCGTTCCTCTACATGGTCTTCACGCTGTTCGTGAACCCCGGACGCCGCAAGCGATCCCTCTGATCGTGTGAGCGAGCCGCCGGTCCGGCCCGGGTGCGAGCCGTTCTCGCTCGCCGGCGGGCCGGTCGGCGTGCTCATGGTGCACGGCCTCACCGGTTCGCCGGCCTCGATGCGCCCGATCGGCGAGTGGCTGGCCGGGGAGGGGCTCTCCGTCGAGGGTGTGCGCCTGCCGGGTCACGGGACGAACGTCGAGGACCTGCGGACGCGGCGCTGGACCGAATGGGTGGACGAGGCCGCCCGTGGGCTCGGCGCGCTGCGCGAACGGTGCCGCAGCGTGGTCGCGTTCGGGCAGTCCGGCGGCGCCTCGGTCGTGCTCGCGCTCGTGGCGTCGAGGCCGCACGAGATCGACGGGATCGCGCTCACGAACCCGTACGTGTTCGACGCCCGCCTCCTCGCCGTCCCGGTCGGCCGCCGCGTCCTCCGCGACTGGAAGGGCATCGCGAACGACATCGCGAAACCCGGGCAGGACGAGCACGGGTACGAGCGCACGCCGGTCGCCGCGATCGCCGAGCTGTCGGAGCTCATGCGGTTCGTCCGTTCGGTGCTGCCCGAGATCCGGCAGCCGATCGTCGTGTTCCGTTCGGGCACCGACCACGTGATCCCAAGGTCGAACGCCACGAAGGTGCTCGAGCGGATCGGCTCAACGCGCAAGCAGCTCGTGCCGTGTCCGAACTCGTTCCACGTCGTGACCCTCGACCACGACGCGCCGCTCGTGCGTGAACGCGTGCTCGCCTTCGCGAACGAGCTCGACGGGGAGCGATGACTACGGGACCAGCTTGAACCGACCGCCCGAGAGCGGCCGCAGGACCTCGAAGTGCCGGTGATCGAGGGTGAGGATCTCGCGGGTCCGGTACCGGTCCGCCAGGACCACGATGGAGGCGTCGGTAACGCCGATGGACCGATCTGCGTACCGAGCGATCACGTCACACGCCAGTGCCAGGTCGACTGCATCGACGTGTGCGAGATCGTACGAGCCGCTCGCCAGGTCCCTGAGGACCTCGACCTCGCTTCGCACCCCTACACGCGTGGTGACGAGGTAGTCGAGTTCCGCCACGACGTAGGGCGAGACCACCAACGGCTCTGTGGTTTCCGCGATGAAAGCCCGAACGGACTCATGTGCCGGGTCGGCCCGGTTGACCAGCGCAACCAATCCGCTCGTGTCGGCGATGGTCACCGCTCGCCGAAGCCCTCGAGCAGATCGTCGATCCGATCCGAACGCAGCTCGTCGCTCGCGAAGATGCCGGCGCGAGGAGCCGGGCGGCTGACCGCCGCGGCGATCGCGTCACGGATGATCTGGGCCTCCGGAACGCCGCGCTGGCGAGCCTCGCGTGCGAGACCCTCCTTCAGGTCGTCTGGGAGGTAGACCGTCGTCTTCTTCATGTGACGTATGGTACCACCGGTGGTACCCGCCGTCTACGATCCGGCCCGACGGGCGCCCAGCTCGCGGTCCAACAGCAGCAGCGACGCGGGCTCGCCGCCGACGTTCTTGAGCGTCTGGACGATCTCGCCCGCCGCGCGCTCCTCCTCCACCTGCTCGGTCACGAACCACTGGAGGAAGACCTGGCTCGCGTAGTCGCCGTGCTGCTGGGCCATCCCGTACAGGCCGTCGATCATCATCGTGACGTTCATCTCGTGGGCCAGCGCGGCCTCGAACGCCTCCTGGGGCGAGCCGTAGTCGGTCTGGGGGGCGTCCATCCCCGTGAGCCTTACCGAGCCGCCGCGGTCGACGACGTGCCGGAGGAACTTCAGCGCGTGCTCGCGCTCCTCGTCGGACTGGAGCCTGAACCAGTGGGCGAACCCCGGGAGTCCCTCCGACTCGCAGTAGGCCGACATCGCGAGGTACAGGTGCGAGGAGTACAGCTCGGCCGCGATCTGCGTGTTCATCGCGTCCTCGAGATCGGGTGAGAGCATCGCGGATCCTCCTTCGGGCGACCCGGCCAGCCTACTCCGGCGAGGGCAGCGTGAACTCGGCGACCACCGGGCGGTGGTCCGAGGCCTCGCGGGCGTCGGGTCCGGGTGGGACGATCACGCGCTCGGCGGCGATGTCCTTCGAGACGAAGAGGTAGTCGATGCGCGCCGTCGGCTCGTCGGCGGGGAACGTCTCGCCGTCCACGTCGCCGCCGAGCAGCCAGGCGTCGCGGAATCGTTCAGAGAGGTACCCGACGGCGCGACCGTCCGGACGCTCGTTCAGGTCGCCGCCGATCACGACCGGGGTCCCCACGTCGGCGAGGGTCCTCCCGAGTTGGCGGGCATCGGAGAGCCGCTCGCGCGGATGGAGTCCGAGGTGCGTCGAGACCGCGCACAGGCGCGCATCTCCGTTCTCGAGCCGGGCGATCAGCGCGCCTCGCGGATACGTCAGCGGGGAGCCCTCGAACCGCTGCTGCCGGTGCTCGGCGATCCACCACGGCGGGCGGACGAGCACCGCGTCCTTCACGCGCCGGCGGAACGGCGACCACGGGTCGCGGGCGACGCCCATGCCGAGCGCCTGCGCGAATCGGCCGAGCCGCCACCGGCCGCCGGTCTCGTTCAGCAGGACGAGGTCCGGAGCGAAGTGCCCGACGAGCCGGACGAGCCGGTCGAACCCGTCGCGGAAGCCCCGTACGTTGTAGACGACGACGCGGATCCGCACGACGGTCTCCCGACGAGCGAGCTAGGTCGGGTTCAGCACCGGCCGGAGCACGTCGAGCAGGCTCGGCGAGTCCGGCAGCACGTCGAGGTCGTACCGGACGCGCACGGCGGGCTTGCGGATCTCGATCACGCGCCGGAGGTCGATCGGCGTGCCGATCACGACGACGTCGGCCTCGGCCGTGTCGATGATCTTCTCCATCTCGGCGAGCTGGCCGTTCGAGTACCCCATCGCCGGCAGCACCGGGCCGACGTCGTACTTTCGGAACGTCTCGTCGATCGTCCCGATCGCCCAGGGCCTCGGGTCCACGATCTCGTCCGCGCCGTGCGCCCGCGCCGCCACGACGCCGGCCCCGAACTTCATGTCGCCGTGCGTGAGCGTGGGTCCGTCCTCGACGACGATCACGCGCCTGCCGGCGATC
>DATFEU010000004.1:0-10706 GCA_035250725.1 Actinomycetota bacterium | reverse complement strand
GCATGAGGTCGTCGACCTCGTCCGCATCTCGCCCGATCACGACGATCCCGCCCCACGTCGCCTCCACCGCACGACCTGAAGCGCTCGCCGCCTCCCGCAGCATCGCCGCCTTCCGCGCGAACCGGTCGGTGCCCAAACCCCAGCCGTTCCAGGCGTCCGCGTGCTCGGCGGCGAGCCGGACGGCGGCGTCCGAGGCACCGCCGAGCCAGATCGGCGGGCTTTGCTCGCGGACCGGCGGCGGCAGGAGCGGTCCCGCGATCGCGGGGACATGCGCGCCGCCATCCCACCCCTCGCCGCGGAAGAGCGCGCGGACCGCGTCGACGGTCTCGACGAGCTGCACCCGCCGTTCGGCCGTCTCGAGCACCGGCAGGCCGAACGTGACGTGCTCGGGCGCGTTGCCCGGATCACCGGCCCCGATCCCGAGGATCATGCGGCCGCCGCTCGCATCGTGGATCGTGACGGCAAGCTTCGCGAGCAGGCCCGCGCCTCGGAGCGAGGCGCGGGTGACGAGCGTTCCGATCCTCGGCTCGCGCGTCACGGCGGCGACCGCACCGAGCGTCGCGAAGGCCTCGATGCTCGGCCGCTCCGGCGGCGCGCCCGGGGGAAACAGATGATCGAACGCGAAGAGCCCGTCGAAACCGAGCTCCTCGGCCCGCCGGGCGAACGACAGCACCCGGTCGGCGTCGCCGGAGAACAGCGGGAGCATGAGCCCGACCTTCACGGTCGGCCCTTCATGGTCGGCCTTCCCCGCTCACGCCGGGCCGTCCGCGGAACGGGCCGTCATCCTCGGAGCTCCTCGAGCGCGAGGGCCGCGGCGCCGACCGCGCCGGCGTCGTTGCCGAGCTCCGCGGGGACGATCGGGATCGGCGGACGGTAGTCGGGTCCCTCGACGGCGTCGTGGAAGGCCGTCCTCGCCGGGTCCAACAGGAGATCCCCGGCCACGATCACCCCACCGCCGACGACGACGATCTGCGGGTCGAGCACGTTCACGAGCCCGGCGATGCCCTCGCCGAGCCGCCGACCGGCTTCAGCGAGGATCCCCTCCGCTGCATCGTCTCCCTGCAGCGCCGCCTCCGTGACCAGCCGTCCCGTGACCTTGTCCGGGTCGCCGCCCGCGAGGCGCCGGATGGACGATCCCGGCTCCGTCGCCTCCTGCCGGCCCATGCGGCCGATCGCCCGCCCCGCCGCCACCTGCTCCCAGCACCCACGGTTGCCGCACCCACAAGGGGGGCCGTTCGGTTCCACGATGATGTGGCCGATCTCGGCCGCGAAGCCGTGCGCGCCGCGGAACAGCCGGCCGTCCGAGACGATCCCGCCGCCGATGCCCGTCCCCACGGTGACGAGCAGCAGGTGCCGGTACCCGCGACCCGCGCCGAAGCGATACTCGGCGAACGCGGCCATGCTCGCGTCGTTCTCGACCAGGACGGGGAGCTCGAGCGCCTCGCGCATCCGCGCGGCGATCGGCAAGTTGCGCCATGCCAGATTCGGCGCGAAGCGGAGCGTCCCCTCGCTCGAATCGACCAGGCCCGCGGCGCCGACCCCCACGGCCACCACCTCTGGAGCCCGCACGCCCGCGGCGAGCTCGATCATCCTCCCGAGCGTCGCCTCCTCGTCCTCGGCCGGGGTGGGAGCGTTCGATCGTGCGAGGATCGCTCCGTCGGGGGCGACGCGGAAGGCGTTGATCTTCGTGCCGCCGATGTCGAGGCCGACCGCCTCTCCCCCACGGTCCATGGCCGGCCTCAGCGCCGGGTCACGAGATCTCGATCTTCTGCAGGTCTCCTGAGCCGTTCGGGTTCGGGTCCTCGCCCGACAGCTGGTCCCCGCGCACGTCGATCACGGCTCGCGCGGCCAGGAAGAACTCGCGAGCGGCCGACAGCAGGTGCTCGAACGCGTCGGGCGCCGCCCCGTTCGCCGCGGTGACGGCGAGGCAGATGGGGCAGAAGGCCACGTTGCAGACGAGCTTCTTCTCGCCCTCCCCCGCCGGCGCCGAGCCGTCCGTCGAGGACTCCTGGTGCGTGTGGTCCGGGTCGGTCTGCGTCTCAGGCACGCGCGCTCCTCCCCGCCGACGCCGCGCCGGGCGGACGCGCGAAGGCGATCTCGAGATGGTCACCGACGAAGTTGGCGCCGCGGACGTCCATGCGCTGGAGCGTCTGCGGCAGGATCAGGTTCCGTTTGTAGCTGCCCACACGTACGTAGAGCTCCTCGCCGCGACGGTGGATGTCCATGTCCTCGCGCGCGACGAACGGCAGCTTCATCGACAGGACGTAGCCGCCCGAGCGACGGCGGACCCGGATCGGGTCGTCGCGGAACAGGACGTCGGTCACCGGACGGTCGCCGTACACCTCAACGCCCATGTCCTCGAGCAGCGACAGCCCCACCATCTCCCGGTCGAACAGCCGGGCGGTCAGGATCGGCACCGGCTCGAACGACTCGCGGACCGATTGCAGGTGCTCGGCCTGGATGTCCTTCCACTTGCCGAAGTACGGATCGGTCACGTCCTCGGGGATGATCCGGTTCACGACGACCGCGTCCACCCGGTAGCCGAACAGCCCCAGGTACGTGTAGGTCCGCCGAGCCTCCGAGATCACCATCTTCTCGGGGTTCACGACGAGCCGAACGGTGGAGGAGGACTCGTCCGTCAGGATCCGGTGGACGGCGTTCAGGTTCCGGTGCAGCCGTTCGACCGCCGCGTAGAAGCGCTCGCCGGCGATCGGGAGCGTCGTCATCTTCGTCACGATCGGCCGCAGCGTCTTCACCAGTCGCCGCTCGACCGGGAAGATCCGCTCGATGTACCAGTTCATGACCTCCGGGAGCGACAGGAGCCGGAGCGTCTCCGCCGTGGGCGCGCAGTCGATGATCAGCAGGTCGTACTTGCCGCCCTCGACGTGCGTCTTCACGTCGATCAGCGCGAAGATCTCGTCGAGCCCGGGGATCACCGAGAGCTCCTCGGCCTGGATCGTCTCGACGCCGGCCCAGTTCATCAGCTGAACGAAGTAGTCCTGGATCTCGCGCCAGTTGGACTCGAGGCGGCTCTGGGCATCGATCTGCTCGGCCCAGAGGTGGTCGGCGATCGGTGTCGCGCGCTCGCCGATCTCGATGTCGAACGAGTCCGCGAGCGAGTGCGCGGGGTCCGTGCTCATCACGAGGGTCCGGTTGCCGGCCTGGGCTGCCCTGAGCGCCGTCGCGGCGGCGACCGTGGTCTTGCCCACGCCGCCCTTCCCGGTGAACAGCAGGACGCGCATCGGGCCAGCCTAGCGCGGGGGCCGCCGGCCCCGCTCTCAGCCGTACTCGACGCGCGATCGGAGGCCCTCGAGCGCGTTGTGGATCACGCGCTTCTCGCCCTGGGTCCTCACGAACCCAGGGAGGAGCACGCCAAGGTCCACCGAGAGCCGGTAGATCACCTTCGTCTCGTCGTCGTCGATCTCGGTGAGCAGGTACTCGCCGGCGATGTTCGAGACCGCGCCACGGGCCTCGGTCGAGACCCACGACATCCCCCCGTCGCCGGGCGCGTACCGGTACGCGAGCGTGTAGCTCGCCTTGCCGAGGACCGGCACGTCCACCTCGAACGCGACCTTCGTGCCGAGCCCGCCGTCGCCGCGCTCGAGGATCCTGGCGGACTTCACGTCGGCCCACTCCGGGTACGCCTCGAAGTCCGTCAGGACGTCCATGATCTCGGGCGCGGCCGCGCCGATCACGATCTGGCCCTCGGTCTGCTCGGTCATCGTGGATCGATGTTACCGACGGGCCGACGGCAAGGTGACGAAGCTGGCGATCAGGACCGACAGGACGACGAACCCGGCCGCTGCCCAGAGCAGGGTCCGGGAGCTCACGAGGGGCGCCTCGCCGGCGGCGAGGCGGTAGGCGTCGATCGCCGAGAGCACGTAGATCGTCGCCGCGGCGAACGCGAACAGGAGGAACAGCGGGAACGTCGGCCCGAACCCACCCTTGCCGATGCGCGACACGACGAGGATCATGAGCGCGCCGAAGGCCCACCCGAACATCGCGAACCGTGCCACCGCCTCGGCGCGCCGGCCGAGCTTCCAGTGACCGAGCCCCGGGAACATCATCGACCACACGGCCGCGGACTGCGGGTCCATCTCCGGGCGCTCCGCTCTCTCCTGGAACAGGCGCGCGAACGGCGTTCCGCAGGTCGTACACGCGCTCGCCTCGATCGGGTTGCGGGCCTCGCACGCCGGGCACGTCCACGTGAGGCGGCCGTCCTGCACCTCCAGGCCGGCGAGGTCCGACTCCGTGGTCGCCCCCGCCGGGCCTTCCATGATCCGGGTCGTCGTGCCGGCCGACGCGTCGGCGGGACGAAGGACCGCGAAGCACTGGCCGCACCAGTCGGCCTCGGCCGAGGCGAGGGCCCTACAGCTCGGACATCGCCGTTCGGCCACGTCGGGGAGGCTACCCCCGCGACCCCGCTCCACCGGGAAGTGCCGACGCCGCGAGCCGGAGCCCGCCGGCGAGCTCAGCCGCCGCCCGCGACCAGGTGAAATGCCGCTCGACGCGCTCTCGCCCCGCATGCCCCATGGCATCGGCACGTGCGGGGTCGGACAGAAGTGATCCGACGGCATCCGCCACCGCTCGATCGTCCGCGCCGTCCACGAGCAGTCCGGTCGCCTCCGGGAGGAGCGACTCCCGCGCACCGCCGGAGTCGCCCACGACGACCGGACGTCCGCACGCGGCCGCCTCGATGAACACGTTGCCCCACCCCTCGACCTCGAGGCCGCCGAACCGGTTTCGGCAGGGCATCGCGAACACGTCGCCGGCCCGGTAATAGCGGGGCAGATCTTCTTCCACGACCTGGCCGGCGAACACCACCGAACCCTCGGGAGCGCGTTCGGCGAGGCGCTCAAGCTTCGACAGGTACGGACCGTCGCCGACGAGCAGGAGCGCCGGGTTCGGCACGTGCCCGCGGATCCGCGACATCGCTCGGATCAGGACGTCCTGCCCCTTCCGTGGGACCATCCGGCTCACGCACACGATCAGCGGCCGCCCGGCCACCCCGTGGCGGGCGCGGATGTCCGCGGTCGGCAGGTCCGGCCGGAACGCGTCCACGTCGGCACCGGGGTACAGGACCGACACCGGGACGTGGTCGGGCACAGCGGTTCGCACGACGCGGGCGACGAACCGGCTGCACATCACCGGGACCCACGACGCGCGGGAGGTGGCCCGTCGCATCAGCGCGTGCGGACCCGGCGAGATCGACAGCCAGTACTCGAACCCGTGGGCGGCGGCAACGTACGGTGTTCCCGATCTCGCGAGGCCGGGCCCGAGGAGCGCGAGCGGGTATGTCGCCCCGAACAGGACGACGTCCGCACCGAACTCGAGGACCGCGTGGCGGACCCGCCGCGCGAGCTCCGGTGTGGGCCACAGGAAGCGCTCGGGCTGCCGGAACACCCGATAAGGCGCCGCCTCGTCGAACGACCCGGCTCCCTCGTGCTGCGGGCACAGCACCGCCACGCGGTCCGGCGGCAACCGCCGGACGAGGGCCTCGAGCGTCCGCTGGATGCCGCCGACGCGCGGGGCGTAGTCGTTGGTGACGAGCAGCGTCCGCGGAACGTCCACGGGCGCCTATCCTCGCAGACGTGGATCGCGACACGTTCGGTCAGCAGATCCTCGCGCTCGACGCGGATCGCGGGGCCGTGCCGACGACGGGCTGGACCGCCACGCGCGTGGGCGGCCGCGACGCGGTCGCGTGGCTGAACGACCTCGTGACGGCCGACGTCGAGCGCCTCGAACCCGGCGGGGTGGTCCGTTCGCTCCTGCTGTCCCCCACCGGCCGCATCCAGGCGGATCTGCTCGTCGCCGGGGAGACGGGGTCGCTGCTTTCGCTGCAGTCGCCCGGCCAGCCGCGGACGCTCGACGAGCTGCTCTCCCCGTACGTGCTGTCCTCCGACGTCGTCCTGGAACGGGCGGCGTCCGACGGCGTGCTCGTGGGCGGGATCCAGGGGTGGCGCCTGACGGCCGAGGTGCCCCCCGGCCACGTCGTGGTGGGGCCCGAGCCGTTCGAGGCGTGGAGGATCAGCCGAGGCATCGCCCGGTTCCCGATCGACCTCGACGAGGAGTCGCTGCCCGCCGAGGCGGGGCTCGACCGCGAGCCGGTCATCGACCGCGGGAAGGGCTGCTACCTGGGTCAGGAGTCGGTGGCCAAGGTGAGGAACCTCGGCCATCCCACCAGGGTGGTGGTCCCGGTGACGGCCGAGGGGGCCGTCTCGGAGGGCGACCGGGTCCGCTCCGCCGCGGCGGAGGTGGGCGTGGTCACGAGCCTCGAGGGCTCGAGCGCCATCATCCGTATCCGTTGGGCCGCAAGGGATAGCGCACTCCAGACGGACCGAGGCACCCGGCTCCGCCCCGCCTATCCCCCGTTCGGGTGAGGGCCGTACTACGACCGGCCCGAGTTTTCAAGACTGTTCTCGTTCGGAGGCGAACGGTACAAGTGTCGAGAGGCGCCGGCGGCCCCACCCGTCCACGGAAGCTCGCGCGTGCGCCCGACCGCTGACGCCGAGGAGTCGAGGTGAACAGGGAGCGGATCGCGGGCATCGACATCAAGACCCTTCCCCAAGACCCTTCCCCACCCGACATGTGGCAGGACCAGGCGGCCTGCTTCGGCATCGACCCGGACACGTTCTTCCCCACGTCCGAGGACGAGGCCGGGCCGGCACTCGCCTTCTGCACCGCCTGCCGGATCAAGGAGACCTGCCTAGCCTGGGCGCTCACGAACGGCGAGCGCTACGGCGTCTGGGGCGGCCTGACCGAGCAGCAGCGGCGGCGAGTCGTCCGGTACGTCGCCTAGCCCGCCCGAGCGTGCGTCGATCGGGTCCGGCCCTGGTCGGCCCGCCTGGCCTCCGCCCATACTGAGGGCTTCATGGAGCCGATCCTGGCCACCGCGCCCCTCCGGATAAGCTTCGTCGGCGGCGGCACCGACTTCCCCCACTACTTCGAACGGCACGGCGGGGCCGTGCTCTCGGCGACGATCGACCACGCGGCGCGGGTACGCCTCGTCCCGCGCTCGGACCGGCAGGTCCGGATCCGCTCGCTCGACCTCGGCCACCTCGTCGAGTACCACCAGGAGGAGGGTCCCCAGTACGACGGGGTGATGGACCTCCCGAAGGCCGCGATCGCCCGGATGCGGGTGGAGTCGGGACTCGACGTCGACATCGAGTCGGACGCGCCGCCGGGGAGCGGGCTCGGCGGATCCTCCGCCCTGGTGACCGCGTGCGTGGCGGCGCTCGCGATGCTCGCCGATCGGGCGCTCGACCGGGCCGAGCTGGCCCGGATCGCCTACGGGATCGAGCGCGACGACCTCGGCATCGCCGGCGGTTGGCAGGACCAGTACGCGGCGGCGTTCGGTGGGTTCAACCTGCTCGAGTTCGGGGCGGATGGAGCGGTCGCCGTCTCCCGGCTCGGGCTCTCCGACGAGGAGCTCGACGGGCTGCGATCGGATCTCCTGCTCTGCTACACGGGCCACGTCCGCACGGACCTCGGGCTGATCGACGATCAGATCCGCATGTACGAGGAAGGCCGCGAGGACACGATCGTCGGGATGAAGCAGCTCCACGCGATGGCGTACGAGATGAAGTTCGAGATCGAGCGCGGGAGCCTCGACCGGCTCGGGCCCCTGCTTCGCGAGGCGTTCGAGAGCAAGAAGCTGATGAACCCGAACATCACCCGCGGGACGCCGATCGAGCGGCTGTTCGAGGTAGCCGAGGCCGCGGGCGCGACGGGCGGCAAGATCTGCGGCGCCGGGGGCGGCGGCTACCTGCTTCTGGCGTGCCGGCCGGAGGCCCAAGCGGAGGTCCGCGAAGCGCTCGAGCACCTCGGCGGACAGTTCACCGACTTCGCGTTCAGCAGGGACGGCGCCGAGGCGCGTCGCGGAGATCGCGTCTGGAGGCCGGCGTGAGCCGGCGGTTCGTCCTGCTCGACCGCGACGGCACGATCAACGAGGAGGTCGGGTACGTCCTGCGTCCCGACGAGCTCCGGCTGATCCCGGGCGTTGCCGAAGCGCTCCGGGAGCTCCAGGATCTCGGGCTCGGGTTCGTCGTCGTCACGAACCAGTCGCCGATCGGCCGCGGGATGCTCACGCTCGCTGAGCTCGACGAGATCCACGATCGTCTTCGCGAGCTCCTCGCGGCGAGCGGCGTGACGCTCGACCTCATCGAGGTGTGCCCGCACCGGCCGGACGAGGGATGCGCGTGCCGCAAACCCGGCACGCTGATGGTCGAGCGCGCGGCGGCCGCGCTCGGCTTCGACCCCGCGGCGTGCTGGATCGTCGGCGATCACGCCGGTGACATGCGGCTCGGCCGGGCCGTCGGGGCCCGGACGTATCTTGTGCTCACGGGTCATGGCGAGGCGGAGATCGAGGACGCCGGTGGCGACGCGGACCACATCGTCGACGACGTCGCCGGGGCGGCCGCGCTGATCCGCGACGAGATCCGCGCCGAGGTCGACGCGTGAACCTCGACCGCGTGCGCGAGTACCTGCTCGAGACCTCCCGGACCGCGGCGCGGACGGCGGAGTCGTGCGCCACGCAGATCCTCGGGGCAACCGCGGCGATCGTCGAGTCGGTCCGCTCCGGGGGGAAGCTGCTGATCTGCGGCAACGGCGGCAGTGCCGGCGACGCGCAGCACCTCGCAACCGAGTTCGTGAGCACCCTGACGGTTGACAGGCGGCGGGCGGCGATCCCGGCGATCGCGCTCACGACGGACACGTCGCTCCTCACCGCGGTCGCGAACGACTTCGGCTTCGAGGGCGTCTTCGCCCGCCAGGTGGAGGCGCTCGGTCGAAGGGGCGACGTGGTGCTGGGGATCTCCACGAGCGGCGCGTCCCAGAACGTGGTGCGCGCGTTCGAGCAGGCGAAGGCGCAGGGGCTCGGGACGATCGCCCTGACCGGCGAGGACGGCGGCAAGCTGGGACCCCTCGCGAACGTCGAGATCAACGTGCCGAGCTCCGAGACCTCGCACATCCAGGAGGCGCACATCGCGGTCGGGCAGCTGATCGCGTTCCTCGTCGAGGACGAGCTCTACCCGGCCTAGCCATCCGAGCGTGGGGGTAGCCACACCCTCGAACGGGGTGCGACCCCCATCCACAACGGCGAGGCGGGCGGCTACCGTGGTCGCGTGGACACCGTCATCGAGCTCGAGGGGCTCCGCAAGGAGTACCGCCGCCTGCGCGGCGCGAGGACGGTCGCCGTGGACGGTCTCGACCTGGTGGTCCCGCGGGGCGGCGTGTTCGGCTTCCTCGGACCCAACGGCGCCGGCAAGACGACCACGATCCGGTGCCTGCTCGGCCTCGTCCGCCCCTCCGGCGGCCGCTGCCGCCTGTTGGGACTCGAGCCCGCGGACCTGCATCGCGTCGTCGGGCGCGTCGGATCGATCGTGGAGAGCCCGACGATGTTCCCTCGGTTCAGCGCTCGGCGGAACCTGGAGCTCCTGGCCAGGATCGACGGCGTCGGGCGATCGCGCGTCCGCGAGGTGTTGGAGGAGGTCGGGCTCGCCGAACGCGCAGACGACCTGGTCAAGAACTACTCGCTCGGGATGAAGCAGCGCCTAGGGGTCGCCGCCGCCCTTCTCAAGGATCCCGAACTCCTGATCCTCGACGAACCGGCGAACGGCCTCGACCCGGCCGGGATCGTCGAGGTGCGACAACTGATGCGGCGGCTGGGGCGCGAGGGCCGGACGGTGTTCGTGTCCAGCCACATCCTCGGCGAGGTCCAGCAGACGGCCGACCGCGTCGCGATCCTCGCGAAGGGGCGCACCGTCGCGACCGGGCCCGTGCACGAGGTGCTCACGACCGGCCGGGCGACCGGCCTGCTCGTGCGGCTCGACGACGTCGCGGCAGGCCTCCGCGCCCTGACGGACGCCGGGATCTCCGCGACCTCGGACGACGGGGCGATCAGGGTCGGCGTGCCCACCGCCGAAGCCGCCCGCGTCACGCGAACGCTCGCCGATCGCGGCCTGTACCTCACCGAGCTTCGGCCCGACGAGGCCGACCTCGAGACCGTGTTCCTCGAGCTCACGAGCGGTGTCGCGACGGAGGCCCGATGATCTCCCTGCTCGCATCCGAGCTGCGACGGTTCCGTTCCCGTCGCCTGGTGAAGGCGCTCGTGGGATCGGAGCTGCTGGCGATCGTCGTCGCCGGCGCCATCGTGTACCTCACGCAGGAGTACCGGCTCGCGTCGTTCCCCAACGTGCTGAAGGGGGCATCGCTCGTGCTGCTGTCCGTGGGATGGATGTTCGGCGCGTCCGCGATCGGTGCCGAGTGGCATTCGGGTCACGTCACGACGATCCTGACATGGGAGCCGCGACGCGCTCGCGTGATGTTCGCGAAGATCGTCGCGTGCCTCGCGAGCGTGTTCGTTCTGTCGGTCGTGGTCCAGGCGGTCCTCGGACTCGTGCTCGCGATCGATGCCGCAGCCGCGGGCTCGACCGCCGGCGCCGACGCATCCTGGTTCGCCGACTCGGCCGCAGTCGCGTTCCGCGTCGCGCTGCTGTCGTCGATCTTCGCCGGGTTCGGGTTCGCCCTCGCGGCCGCGGGCCGGAACACGGCCGTGGCGCTCGGGGTCGGGTTCGGGTACCTCGTGGTCGTCGAGAACCTCGTCCGTGGGCTGCGTCCCGAGTGGGCGCCCTGGCTGCTCACCGACAACGCGGCGATGTTCATCATCGGCTCGCCGGCCGATTTCCCGCTCCTCGGCCGGACCCCGG
>DATFEU010000314.1:0-2362 GCA_035250725.1 Actinomycetota bacterium | reverse complement strand
CGTCCGAGAGCTTCGCGGCGCGCTCGAGCAGTCGGGAGTGCAGGTAGAACACGTCGCCCGGGTAGGCCTCGCGCCCCGGCGGCCGGCGGAGCAGGAGGGACAGTGTCCGGTAGGCCGTGGCCTGCTTGGAGAGGTCGTCGTAGACCGCGAGCGCGTGCAGCCCCTCGTACATCCAGTGCGCGCCGAGCGCGGCCCCCGAGTACGGCGCGATGTACTGGTACGGGGTCGGGTCGGACGCCGCCGCGTTGATCACCACCGTGTAGTCGAGCGCGCCGTTGTCGCGGAGGGTCTCGACGACCTCGGCCACCGTCGAGGCCTTCTGACCGACCGCGACGTAGATGCACCGGACCTGCTTCTTCGGGTCCCCGCTCGCCCAGTTGTCGCGCTGCGCGATGATCGCGTCGATCGCGACGGCGGTCTTGCCGGTCTGGCGATCGCCGATGATGAGCTCGCGCTGGCCCCGCCCGATCGGCGTCATCGCGTCGATCGCGGTGATGCCGGTCTGCAGCGGTTCCTTCACCGGCTGGCGGTCGACCACGTTCGCGGCCTGGACCTCGAGGATCCGGCGGCCGGAATCCGGGATCGGACCCTTGCCGTCGATCGGCGCCCCGAGCGGATCGATCACCCGTCCGAGGAACCCGTCGCCGACGGGGATCGACAGGATCCGACCCGTCTGCTTGACGAGATCGCCCTCCTCGATCTGGGAGGACTGGCCGAGGACGATGCAGCCGATCTCGTCCTCGTCGAGGTTGAACGCCAGACCGAGGACCCCGCCCGGGAACTCGAGCAGCTCGTTGGCCATGGCCCCGGGCAGGCCCCTGACGCGCGCGATGCCGTCGCCCGCCTCCACGACGCGGCCGACCTCCTCGCGCTCGACCGAGGGCGTGTAGCTCTCGACGTTGCGCCGCAACGCCTCGGCGATGTCCTTCGGGTCGAAGCTCAGCTCGTCGACTGCCATGGGATCACTCGCTCCTCGTCGTCGTCGTCGTCGCAAGGTGTTCGCGCGCCTCGTCCAGCCGCGAGCGGACCGAGCCGTCGAAGACCTCGTCGCCGACCTTAGCCACGACTCCGCCGACCACCCTCGGGTCGACCACGACCCGAACCTCGATCTCGCGGCCGGTGGCCTTCGAAAGCGCCTCGGCCAGCTTCTTCGTCCGCGACTCGTCGAGCGGGACCGCCGAACGGACCTCGGCGACCCCATGCTCCCGGGTCGCCGCGGCGACCTCGGCGAGCTCCTCGACGATGCGAGCGAGCTCCCGGGCACGGCCCTGCTCTACGATGAAGCCGAGCATGCTCACGGCCAGCGCGTTCGCACGCTCGCCGAGCGAGTCGGCGATCAGCCGGCGCTTGTTCTCGACGGGAAGCGACGGGTCGATGAGCGCCTCGCGGACGCGCGTATCGCTCTCGAGCAGTCCGGTGAAGGCGAACAGCTGTCGTTCGACCGCGTCGAGCTCACCCTCGGCGTCGGCGAGGTGGATCAACGCCTCGGCGTAGCTGCGGACGAGCTGGTCCTTCCCGGCCACGTCAGCGCTTCCCGTTCCCGCTGCTCGACACCTGGTCGATGTAGTCGTCGATCAGCCGTTCGTGGGCCTTCGGGTCGAGCGACTCCCCCACCACGCGCCCGGCCAGCCCGACGGCGATCTCGCCGACCTCGCCGCGGAGCTCCTGGAACACCCGGTCGCGTTCGGCACGGATCTCCTCCTGCGCGCGGGCGACGGTGGCTGCGGCTTCGCTCTCGGCCTTGGCTTGGATGTCCGCGCGGAGCTGCTCGGCGGTCCGCCGCGCCTCCTCGATGATGCCGTTCGCCTCCTCGCGCGCGTTGGCGAGCTGCTGTCGGTACTCGGCGAGCTCGCGATCGGCCGTCGTGCGGGTCTCCTCGGCGCGCTCGAGCTCGCCCTGGATCTTCTCCCGGCGCTCGTCCAGGAGCTGGCGGATCCGCGGGAGCACCCACTTCCAGACGAAGAAGAACAGGACCGCGAACGCGAGCGCGCCCACGACGAGCTCCTCCCAGTGCGGGTACAGGTGGGCCGGGTCGTTGCCGTGCTCCTCGGCCGCCTCTTCGGCCTGCCGGAGGATGAACGAGATCGTTGCGAGCACGTCCGACCCCCTCTAGATGATGAACGAGAACGCGATGCCGAACAGCGCCAGGGCCTCGATCAGCCCGATGCCGATGAACATCGTGGCCCGCACCTGGCCCGCGTACTCCGGCTGCCGCGCCATCGCCTCGACGGACTTGCCGATCAGGACGCCGAGCCCGATCCCCGGGCCGATCGCGGCGAGCCCGATGACGAGACCCCGTCCGATGGTCGCAAGACCCTCGAGGTCACCCGTCACCTGAGCGAGCAGTCCCAACATGTTGCCT
>DATFEU010000310.1:0-2428 GCA_035250725.1 Actinomycetota bacterium | reverse complement strand
CACAGCTTGAGCCCGCGGAACCGCCGCGTGCCCTCGAGCGTGTACTCGAACCAGTTGAGCGGCGCGTCGGCGGGGTTCGGATGCCGGTAGTACTCGGGCATCCGGTGAAACGTCCGCTGCAGGTCCTCGCGCCGCTTCACGGCGAGCGCCCCGATGTCGTACGCCTGGAAGAACCACTTGTGCGGATCGATCGTGACGCTGTCCGCGCGTTCGAGCGCCGGGACCCGTCCCGCCACACGCGGCGAGAAGCGCGCCGCTCCGCCGTACGCGGCGTCGACGTGGAGCCACAGGTCCTCCCGCTCCGCCAGGTCCGCGAGCTCATCGGTGAGGTCGACGCTCCCGGTGTTCGTCGAGCCCACCACCGGCGCGATCGCGAACGGCACGAGCCCGGCCGACCGATCCTCGGCGATCGCCTCCGCGACCGGACCCGCGTGCAGCCGGAACCGGTCGTCCGATGGAACGATGCGGAGCGTCTCGGGCGGGAATCCCAGGATGTCGAGCGCCCGCGCGATCGAGAAATGCGCCTGGTCGCTCGCGTACACACGCGTGCCCTGCAGCCCGGCGGCGCGAGGTGGTTCGCCGAGCCCGAGGAGCCGAGCCAGGTGGACGTCCCGCGCGACCGTGAGCCCCATGATGTTCGCCATCACGCCGCCCGAGGTCAGCACGGCCCACGAGCCCTCGTCGAAGCCGATCAGGGTGCGGAGCCAGGTCGTCACCTCCTCCTCGACGAGGGCACCGACCGGGCCGGCCGCCCACACGTCCACGCCCTGGTTCACCCACTGCGCGAGCAGCTCGCCGGCGACCGACATCGGCAACGGCGGTGGCGTGAAGTAGCTGTACGAACCGGGGTGCTGACTGTTGAACACGTACGGGGCGACGCGGTCGCGGAACTCGGCCAGCACATCCTCGGACGGCGCTGCGACCTGCGGCGCGGGCGCCGGCTCGCGCGTCGGACCGTAGAAGGTGGTTCGGAGCTCAGCGTACGGGAGCGCCCGCACTGGTCGGCTCGCGGCTTCCTCGTACAGGTACCGGAGCGCCTCGTCCCAGAGCGCTCGTCCGAACCGGTCGAGCACGGGTCGGCTCACCTGCTCGTCGCGGATGTCGACCAGCTCGGGCTCGGGGAGCGATGCGAACGGATCGGACATCGCGGGCGAGGCTAGCAGAGCACGTTCACACGGCCTGCACGCCGGTGAGCACCGCGACGCCGATCGCCGTCACCGCCACGCCCGCCACCTGGACGCGCGCCAGCCGCTCCCGGAAGAGGAAGTACGCGGCCACCGCGGCGAAGGCGGCGAACTGCGATCCGAGGATCGCCGCGATCGCGATCCCGTGCCGCGCCCCGATCGTGTAGGCCACCAGGCCGGCGACCTCGAGGAAGCCGGACGCGACGACGTAGGGCAACGCTTCCCGCGTCATCCGCAACCGCCCGATCAGCGCGAGCGGGAGGGTGACGAGCAGGACCGCGAGCGTCCGCGAGGGGAACACGATCCAGCTGACCGGCAGGTCCTCGGCGAGCCGGCCCATCGCGAACAACCCGAGGCCGAAGAACAGCGCGGCGAGCAGCGCGAACGTCACGGCGAGTCCCTCCCGGCGGCCGTCCACCACCTCGCCCGACCGCGCCATGCTCGAGAGCACCACGCCGAGCACGACGACCGCGAGCGCGAGGCGGGCGGCCGACCCGATCTGCTCGCCGGCGGCGACGGCGATCACGGCGGCGGCCGCGCCTTGTGTCGAGGTGATCGGTGCCACCACCCCGACCTTGCCGAACCGCAACGAGCTGTAGGAGCAGAGCAGTCCCGTGGTGTTCCCGACCGCCGTCAGCAGGAGCAGTGCGACATGTTCGCCGTCGAAGCCCTCCGGCACGCCCTCGGCGAGCGCGAACGGCGCCGAGATCACCGAGCCGATCAGCAGCACCCATGCGAGGATCGAGATCGGAGGGATCATCCGACTGGACCGGCTCGTGCACAGCGTCGACGCCGCCCACATGGCCGCGGCGACCAGTCCCCCGACGATCGCGATCACGGCGCGGAGTCTGTCAGGTCGACCGCGCCACCCGGCGACGCGCGTGGTGTCGGGCGACCCGCGCGCGGTTCCCACACGCCGGGCTGCACCACACCTGTGACGGCCTGGACGCGAGGAAGAACCGTCCGCATCCGGAACCGCCGCAGGTTCGCATGCGCTCTCGATCAGGACCTCCGACCAGCGAGATCGCCGAACGCGAGATCAGCGCCAGGATCTCGGCGGTCCTGCTGCCGGCGGAGGAGATCTCGACCATGACCGGGCGACGGGGGTCGCTCGCCACCAGGCGCGTCGCCGAGCCGCGCGGTCGACCCTGACAGACTCCCGCGCGTGATCGCGATCGTCGGAGGGCTGGTCGCCGCGGCGATGTGGGCGGCCTCGACGCTCTGCACGAGCCGTTCGAGCCGGA
>DATFEU010000270.1:0-6994 GCA_035250725.1 Actinomycetota bacterium | reverse complement strand
CGAGGATCTGGTTCAGCTTGCGGTGCAGCAGCGGGGTCTTGCTCGCCGGCTCCGTGTACGCCTTCGAGGTGAAGAGCCCGATGAGCCGGGCCTCTCCGACGATGCGGCCGTCGTCGGAGACGCGCCGGACACCGATGTAATCCATCCGAGCGCGCCGGTGCACCGTGGACTCGCGGTTCGTCTTCGAGTAGATCAGCTGGTCGCCGCCCTCGATCCGCGCCCGCAGGTTCGGCTCGATCGTGTCCAGCAGGACCGGCTCCGCGTAGGACGACCAGTCGGACTTGGACAGGATGCCGAGCCCCGAACCCTCGACCGTTGACAGCGCACGCCCCTCCGGGAGGTCGACGAGCTCGTACTCGCGGTACCCGAGGAAGACGAAGTTCAGGTCGAGGAGCCACTCGAGGAACGCCACCGTCTCGGCGACCTCGCCGTCCGAGTACAGGACGACACCATCCCAGGCGATGTCGAGCATCCGCCTCGCGGCGGTCTGCATCTCGTCGAAGTCGCGCACCGCGAGGCGCACGTCGCGCAGGACCGCCCGGATCGCCTTCGCGAGCTTCTCCCGTTCGTCGTCCGGGAGGACGCGGTCCAGCTCGAAGTGCATCACGGACTCTCGGCTCGAGGTCTCTCGGACGTGGACGATCTTCGTCAGCCGGCCCCGGCGGTCGCGCTCGGTGCCCACGACCGGGTGGATCACGTGCCGCACCGCGAGCTCCCTCGCCTCGAGCTCCTCGTTCACCGAGTCGAGGAGGAAGGGAGCATCGGGGGCGGAGATCTCGATCACGGTGCCGACCGCCGAGTAGCCATCGGTCGCGACGGTGGGGTCGAAGACCCGGACGGCCACCTCGTCCTGCGGCCGCGAGTCCGCGAGCTCGAACGCTCCCCAGACGATGCCGAACAGCTCGTCGGGGCTCCGCTCCGCGCGGTCGTCCGGCGACAGCCGGCGGGTGAACGCGTTCGCGAACGCCCGGACGGTCTCGGCTCGGTCCTTGGGGATCCTGGCGTCGATGAGCTCCGACACCCGACCGTCGGCGCCCGCGGTCACCTCGTCGGTGGCGCTCACGGCATCATCGTACCCGTGCCTCTCGGCCACCTCCGAGGTCCGCTCGGATGCGCGGAAGCCCTTTACCCTGGGCCCCCGGGAGCCGAGGGATGAAAGGAGCCGGAGCCTCCGGCGCGCCGCGTGCGCCGGGCATCCGAGCGCATGCATGGCTGAAACCGGACACCGCATGGGCGGAACCGTGGATGAGCACGAGCTGCGCTCCGTGGCGCAGCTCCGGATGCTCCACGCCCTCGCCACCCGGCTGACCGCGCTCGACGACGCCGACGCGATCGGCGTCGCCATCACCACCGAGCTGAAGAAGCTGATCGACTACCACAACTGCCGGATCTACCTCCTGCGACCTGACGCGGAGACGCTGTGGCCCGTGGCGTTCCACGGGGAGCTCACCGAGTATGAGTCCGAGACCCACGAGGAGCTCGTGTCGAAGGTCGGCGAAGGGATCACCGGCTACGCGGCGCTGATCGGCGAGACCTACTACTCGCGCGACGCGCTCCACGACGATCGCGCGTACCAGATCGAGGGCTCGGATGAGATCGAGGAATCGATCCTCGCCGTCCCGATGAAGGTCGGCGATCGCCTCACGGGCGTGATCGTGCTGTCGAACCTCGGGACCGATCAGTTCGACGAGGAGGACCAGCGGCTCCTCGAGGTCCTCGCCTCCCACGCGGGCGTCGCCTACGAGAACGCGTCGTTGCTCCACAAGGAGCGACGCGCCGCCGAGACCGCCTCGGCGCTCCTCGGGCTCTCGCAGGCGCTCACCGGCGCCCGCGATACCTCGACCGTGTTCGAGCGCGTCGTGACCGCAGTGCCGTCGATCCTGCCGTGCTCGAGCATCGCCGCATACCACCGTGATCCGGAGACCGGCGACTTCGTGCTGCTCCATCTGCGGGGCCTCGATCCGGACCGGGCGGCGACCGTGGCGTCGGTGCCCGGGGACGTCGGCGCACGGTTCATCGCCACCCTCGACGAACCGTTCGTGATCGCCAAGGACATGGTCGCGCAGGTGCCGGCCGAGTTCCAACTGGCACCGCCGCCGCGCGACGTCATCGTCGCGCCGATCCGGTGGGAACCGGACGAGTTCGGCGCGCTCGTGATGGCCGCGATGACGGAGGACACCTCCTTCTCCGAGCACGACCTCTCGCTCGCCCGGGGCATCGCGCACATCGCATCCCTCGCGCTCGGCAGCGCCCGACGCGTGAGCGAGCTCGAACGGTTCCAGGAGCTCGCGGAGACGCTGGACGCGATCTTCTGGGAGGCCGACCCCGCCACGCTGCGGTTCACGTTCCTCTCGCGACGAGCGACCGGCGTGCTCCGATCGCATGGCACGGAGGCCCTGCCGCTCGAGCACTGGGGCGACCATGTGCTCCCCGACGACCAGGCACGGGTGATCGGCGCGCTGAGAACCGCGATCGCGGAACCGGGCGACGACCTCGACCTCGAGTACCGGGCTCCGGGGCTCGAAGGCCGGACGCTCTGGCTCCGGGACATCGTCCATGTGGCTCCCGACGCGATCGGCGGCCCGGTCGTGCGAGGGCTCATCGTCGACGTCACGCAGGGCAAACGGGCCGAGCAGGCGCTCCGCCGCAGCGAACAGAAGTACTCGGAGGCGTTCCACCGCGAGCGCGAGGCGACGCAGCGGCTGCGAGCGCTCGACGAGATGAAGAACACGTTCCTCGAGGCCGTGTCCCACGACATGCGGACGCCGCTCACCTCGATCCTGGGATCGGCCGTCACCTTGGAACAGGCGGGCATGGCGCTCCCCGAGGCCGACGCGATGGACCTGCTTCGCCGGATCGCGTCGAACGCCCGCAAGCTCGAGCGGCTGCTCACCGACCTCCTCGATCTCGACCGCCTCCAACGGGGGATCATGACCCCGCAGCGACGGGAGACGGACGTGGGAGCCCTCGTCCACGGGGCGGTGAGGGAGTTCGAGCACTTCGGCGGGCGGGAGGTCGAGGTCAGCGCGGACGAGATCGTGGCGAACGTGGACGCCGCGAAGGTCGAACGGATCGTCGAGAACCTGCTCGCGAACGCGACACGTCACACGCCGACGGGAAGCCGGATCTGGGTCCGGGCGCTCGCCAAGGACGACGGCGTGCTGATCGTGGTCGAGGACGAAGGCCCGGGCGTGCCCGCCGAGCTCAGGGAAGCGATCTTCGAACCCTTCCGTCAGGGACCGGGCCCGGCGAGCACGTCGCCCGGCGTGGGCGTCGGGCTGTCGCTCGTCGCCCGGTTCGCCGAACTGCACGGCGGACGGGCTTGGGTCGAGGATCGTCCCGGCGGCGGAGCCTCGTTCCACGTGTTCCTCTCCGAGCGCTGACCTCCCGTCGCACCCACGAGCGAACCCGTCGCGGTTGCTGGCCGTGATTCGGAGCGGGTAGCGTGGGCCACCGCCTCAGCCCGAGGCCTTGAGCATGTCCGAAGCCGAAGAGCGACCCACCACGCCCGACGAAGCCCGCCTCGAGCCCTCGGCGCCGACGCCGCCGGCTCCTCGGCCGGCTGCCGAGCGCGCGGTCCCCGGGGTGTCGACCGAGCGAGAAGGTCGGAACCTGCCGGGACTGCTCCTCAAGGTCGCGAGCGCCGCCGTCGCGCTGTTCCTGTTCGTCCTCGCGATCCAGCTGATGAAGGAGGGCGCGAAGGCGATCGCGCCTTCGCTCGAGGGCAGCCCGCTGTTCAGCAACGCGTTCTCGACGCTCGGGGCCGGGTGGCTCGGCGCCTACATCGTGCTGTCCGGATCCCCGATCGCCGCGGTCGCGCTCAGCCTGTTCGTCGGCGGTGCGACGACCGAGCTGCAGACGTTCACGATGCTGTCGGGCTCCCGCCTCGGCGCGTCGTTCATCGTGCTGCTGGTCGGGTTCCTCTACGCGGTCCGGAACCGAGGGCGGAACCGCTCGGAGTCGATCGGCATGGGGGTCCTCGCCCTGTCGCTCACGGCGCTCGTGTACGTGCCCGGGATGGTCATCGGGTACGGCATCCTGAAGGCGGGCATCCTCGACGGCATCCAGGTCTCGGCGTCAGAGGACGTCCTGTCGATCGTCGACTACATCTGGGGGCCCGCGCTCGACCTGCTGACGCGGCTTCCCGGCTGGACCCTCCTGCCGTTCGGGCTCGCGTTGATCCTCCTCTCGTTCCGGCTCGTCGATCGCGTGCTGCCCCAGCTCGACGGCGAGCGGCACGGCGGCAAGCGTGCCGAGATGCTCAAGCGGCCGTGGCCGATGTTCGCCCTCGGCTGCATCGTCGCGACGTTGACGCTTTCGGTCTCGGTCGCGCTCACGGTCCTCGTGCCGCTCGCGAGCAGGGGGTACATCAACCGCGAGCAGTCGATCCCCTACATCATGGGCGCGAACATCACGACGCTCGCCGACACGCTCGTCGCGGCGATGGTGCTCGGCAACGCGGTCGCGGTACACATCGTGCTTGCCGAGGCGATCGCCGTATCGATCGTCTCGCTGTTCTTCCTCGCGTTCCTGTTCGGCCCGATGAAGCGATGGATCCTGGCGCTGGACGATTGGGTGGTGTCCTCGGACCGGCACCTGTGGCTGTTCGTGGCGGTCCTATTCGTCCTCCCGGCGATCTTCCTCACGTCGGGGATCTGGATCGGCCCGATCACCAACTGAGACGGCGGCGGCGTCAGCTGAAGAGCTCTCTGAGCTTCCGTTCCACCGTGTCGGCCGACTCGCCGGTCTTCTCCTTGATCGTGCCGACCAGCCGGTCCCACTTGCCCTCCGTGCGGTCGAGGTCGTCGTCGGTCAGGACGCCCCACGCCTCCTTCACGCGGCCTCGCGTCTGATCCCACTTGCCTTCCATCTCCAAGCGATCGCTGTCGTCCATCGTGCGCTCACCTCCGGTCGTTCGGTCGTGGTACGGACGGCCTTCCTATTCCCCGGACGGTGGGACTTGAACCTCGAGCGCCTACGCGCTGGCGGGGAGCCGGGCGGGGGCAGGCTCCGACGCCTCGGCCGGACGAGGCCGGAGATCCAGGCGACGGAGCAGCATCGCGTTAAATGCGACGACGATCGTCGACAGGCTCATCGCGAGCGCGCCGACCGCCGGCGCGAGGACGACCCCGGCCCAGGCGAACGCCCCGGCGGCCAGCGGGATCGCGAGCGCGTTGTACCCCACGGCCCAGCCGAGGTTCTGGAGCATCTTCCGATAGCTGGCCTTCGAGAGGGTTCGGACCGAGACCACCCCACGCGGGTCGTCGCTCGCCAGCACGACGCCCGCCGATTCGATCGCGACGTCGGTGCCCGCCCCGATGGCGATCCCGACGTCGGCCCGGGCGAGAGCCGGCGCATCGTTGACCCCGTCGCCGACCATGGCCACCTGGAGCCTTCGACCCTGAAGGGTCGCGACCGCGTCGGCCTTGTCCTCAGGCAGGACCTCGGCCATCACCTCGTCGACGCCGAGATCGTCGGCGACGGCATCGGCGACCTCCCGCGCGTCGCCCGTGATCATGACGACGCGTACCGACTCGCGGTGCAGGGCGTCGACCGCCTCCACGGACTCGAGGCGGAGCTCGTCCTCCACGGCGAGGGCCCCGACGAACCGGGCATCGCGCACCACGCCGAGCACCGTCGCGCCGCGCGCGCGCCACGTCGCGACCTCCCCGGCGATCTGCGCGGGAACCTCGATCCCGTGCTCGCGCAAGAGGGCCGGTCCGCCGACGCGGACCCGCGCTCCGTCCACGTCCGCCTCGACGCCGCGCCCCGGCAGCGCCCGGAAGCCTGACGCGCTCGGGACATCGCTACCCCCCGCCGAGACGATCGCCCTGGCGATCGGGTGCTCGCTGCTCGCCTCGACGGCCGCCGCCAGGCGGAGCACCTCGTCCGCCGGGATGTCGACCCCGGCCGTGTCCCTGACGGCGGGTCTGCCCTTCGTAAGGGTCCCCGTCTTGTCGAACAGCACCGCCTCGACCGTGCGCATCCGTTCGAGGGCGAGTCGGTCACGAACCAGGATGCCCGCTCGGGCGGCCACGCCGGTCGAGATCGCGATCACGAGCGGGATCGCGAGCCCAAGTGCATGCGGGCACGAGATGACGAGAACCGTGACGGTCCGTTCGACGGCCTCGCCGGTCTCGCCGAGCGCCATCCACACGACGAACGTCAGGATCCCGGCACCGACGGCGATGTAGAACAGCATCGCGGCGGCTCGGTCGGCGAGCGCCTGCGCGCGGGAACGCGACGCCTGCGCTTCCCTGACCAGCCGCTGGATCCCCGCGAGCGCCGTCTCCTCGCCGACGGCCTCTACGCGGACCCGAACGGAGTTATCGGTGGCGACCGTGCCGGCGACGACGCGGTCGCCCGGCGCGCGGCGCACCGTCCTGGATTCGCCGGTGATCATCGACTCGTCGAACGAGGCGTCCCCTTCGACGACGGATCCATCGGCGGGGACCCTGCCGCCGGGACGGACGAGGACGACATCGCCCGGTCGAAGCTCACTCACCGGAACGGTGTGCAACATGGTGCCGTGGACCATCTCGGCCTCGTCGGGAAGCAGGGCTGCGAGCGCCTCGAGCGCTCCGGACGCCTGCCCGAGCGCCTTCATCTCCTGCCAGTGGCCGAGCAGCATCACGTCGATCAGCAGCGCGAGCTCCCACCAGAACTCGAGATCGAGCCAGCCGAACTCGGAGGCGAGGCTCGCGACGAAGGCCACGACGACCGCGAGCGAGATCAGCAGCATCATCCCGGGCTGCCGGTCCCGGAGCTCCTGCACGCCGCCCTTCAGGAACGGCAGGCCCCCGTAGACGAAGACCACCGTCCCGAGGATCGCGGGGATCCGCTCCGACAGTGGGAACGAGGGCGGGGTGTACCCCAGCCATTCCTGGATCATCTCGGACCAGACGAGAACGGGGATCGTCAGGACGACGCTGAGCCAGAAGCGGTCGCGGAACATCGCGACGCTGTGACCGGCATGGGCGTCGTGGCCCGCATG
>DATFEU010000265.1:0-5019 GCA_035250725.1 Actinomycetota bacterium | reverse complement strand
ACCTCGACCCGGTCGGCGTCGCCGAGCTGCTCCCCCACCGACAGCCGGGTCCCGAACTCGGAGCGGAGCCACGGGACCGACTCGGCCTCCGCGCGCGCCGTCGCGCGGAAGCCGACGCGCCGCTCGTCGAGCTCCGACTTGACGGACTCCCACGTCTGCTCGAGGTCGAACCCCGCGGGCCGGTCGACCGGATCCTCGGTCACGGCGAGCGAGCGCACGCGACTCACGCGGAAGGTCCGAAGCCCGGCGTCCGTCCCCCCGATCAGGTACCAGACGGACGCCTTCGACACGAGGCCGAGCGGATGCACGACGCGCTCGCGCTCCGGAGAGTTCCGGCTCGCGTACACGATCCGGACCTGGACGCCGTCGACCACGGCGCGCTGCAGTTCCTCCAGATGAGCGGGCGGCGGGAACTGCGCTCGGTCCCAGCTCGCGGGGTCGATCACCACGGCGGACGCCGCCGCCTCCGCCTCCGCCCGGAACGGCTCCGGAAGCGCGCGGACGAGCTTGCGGAGCGCCGCCTTGATCGCAGGTGTCGCCGACGCCGACGGGCCGGCGACCATGAACAGCGTGCGCGCCTCGGCGGCGGTCAGGCCGGAGAGGTCCGTCCGGGCGCCGCCGATCAGCGACCAGCCGCCGCCCCGGCCAGCCTGCGAGTAGACCGGGATCCCGGCCATCGCCAGCGCCTCCAGGTCGCGGCGAGCCGTGCGCTCCGAGACCTCGAGCTCCTCGGCGACCTCGGCGGCCGTGACGCGGCCGCGTGCCTGCAGGAGGAGCAGGACGGCGACGAGGCGGTCGGCCCGCATCGTTCAAGGTTCCCACAGAAACCGGTCACAGGATGGCCAGATTGATGCGGCATGATGCCCGGACCGATGAGTGTTGGTCGTACTTCCGGTCATGCAACCAGACCGCCCACGAAGTGAGGAGGTAGCGATGCCGAGTTCTGCGATCGAAGCCGAGGGTCTCGTTCGGTCCTTCGGCAAGGTTCGGGCCCTCGACGGCATCGACATGGTCGCCCGCGAGGGGACCGTGTTCGGCCTCCTGGGGCCGAACGGCGCCGGCAAGACGACCGCGATCCGGATCCTGTCGACGTTGCTCCGGCCGGACGCGGGTCGCGCGGTCGTCGGCGGCTTCGACGTCGTGCGCGAGCCTGCGAAGGTGCGCGGCCTGATCGGCCTGACCGGCCAGTACGCCGCGGTCGACGAGCTGCTCTCGGGCGAGGAGAACCTCTACATGCTCGGACGGCTGCTCGGCACATCCAGGCCGTCGGCACGGGCGCGCGCGAAGGAGCTGCTCGAGGCGTTCGACCTGTCCGACGCGGCGGGCAAGTACGTGAAGGCGTACTCCGGCGGCATGCGCCGCCGGCTCGACCTGGCGGCGAGCCTCGTCGGCCGCCCGCGGTTCCTGTACCTCGACGAACCGACGACCGGCCTCGACCCTCGGAGCCGGCTCGAGCTGTGGGGCATGATCCGGACGCTCGTCGCCGAGGGAACGACGGTCCTGCTCACGACGCAGTACCTCGACGAGGCCGACCGTCTCGCCGACGAGATCGTCGTGATCGACCACGGCAAGGTGATCGCCGCCGGCACGCCGCAACAGCTGAAGACCCGCATCGGCGGCCAGGTGCTGCAGGCGCAGCCGGCCGACCCGACCGATCTCCCGGCAACCGAGAAGATCCTCGCCGGGTTCGCGGAGGGCGACGAGGGCGCCCACAACGACGGGCAGCTCGTCTCGGTGTCGATCAACGACCGTTCGGCGCTCGGCCAGGCGGTGCGCCAGCTCGACGAGGCCGGGATCGCGGTGGACGACCTGTCGCTCCGGAGGCCGAGCCTCGACGAGGTGTTCCTCGCGATCACCGGCCACGTAGCCGAGGAGGAGCGGATCGAGGATCTCGACCCACGCTCGACCGATGAGAGGAGGTCCGCATGAGCACAGCGACCCTCGCACCTCGCGCGCGGCCGAACCTCGTCTCGAACACGCTGCAGATCGCGCGTCGCTACCTCCTGCACATCAAGGCGACGCCGGAGCAGCTCGTCGAGATGACGATCCAACCGATCATGTTCCTGGTCCTGTTCGTGTTCGTGTTCGGCGGCGCGATCGCGGGCTCGTGGCAGGAGTACCTGCAGTACGCCCTTCCCGGGATCCTCGTGCAGGCCGTCTGCTTCCTCCCCTTCACGACGGCCCTCGCGCTCAACGCGGACTTCACGCGGGGCGTGATCGACCGGTTCCGCTCGCTGCCGATCGCGCGCTCGGCCGTGATCAGCGGCCGGATCCTTGCGGACGGGGCCCGCATCGCCTGGAGCATCCTCATCATCACCGGCTTCTCCATGATCCTCGGGTTCAGCTTCGGCGGAGGGGTGGCCGGAGCGATCGGCGCCCTCGCCTTCGTCCTGGTGTTCGGACTGGTCATGTGCTGGCCGATGGCGTTCCTCGGGATCACGGCTCGAACGCCCGAGTCGGTGAACACGTGGGGCTTCATGCTCATCCTGCCGCTCACGTTCGCGAGCTCGGCCTTCGCCGACCCCGACACGATGCCGGGGTGGCTGGAGGCGTTCGTGAACGTGAACCCGATCACGGACGTGATCGACACGGCGCGCGGGCTCATGCTCGGAGGCCCGGTCGCCGAGCCGCTCATCGAGGCGGTGATCTGGATGGTCGTGATCACCGCCGTCTTCGCGCCGCTCGCGATCGTCCGGTACCGGCGCAGGGTCTGACGTGAGCGAAGGCCGGCGCCGATCATCGGTCGGCGCCGTCTGACCTTCGCGTCGCGTCGGCGGACGGACGAGTGACGCATCGCGAGGCCGCCACGTTCGGTCGAGCGTCGTCGCGATCGTGCGGGCGGCGACGTCCTCGTCGTAGGCTGAGATGACGCTCGACACTGCGATGCCGGCAACGTGAAGGAGGGGACCCTGGAGACCGCGAGGGGCGTCGACGTTCGGGCGACCCAGCCAGAGGAGCTCGACCGGCGGTTCGAGGAGCACCGAACCGAGCTGACCGCGTACGCCTACCGGATGCTCGGGACCGGTTTCGAGGCCGAGGACGCGGTCCAGGAGACGTTCCTCCGCGCCTGGCGGAGCTACGAGCGGTTCGAGCGACGCTCGTCCCTGCGATCGTGGCTCTACAGCATCGCGACCAACGTCTGCCTCGACATGCTGACCGGCAAGGAGCGGCGGGCGAGGCCGATGGAGCTCACGCCGGCGAGATCCGCGGACACCCCGCTGGCGGAGCCGCTCGGCGAGACGACGTGGATCCTGCCGATCCCGGACGAGCGCGTCGTACCCGCCGACGGCGATCCCGCGGACCTCGCGGAGTCGCGCGAGTCGGTGCGACTCGCGTTCGTCGCGGCGCTCCAGCACCTCCCGCCCAAGCAGCGAGCGGTCCTGATCCTCCGGGAGGTCTTGCGCTGGAAGGCGTCAGAGGTCGCCGAGCTTCTCGAGACCTCGGTCGCGTCGGTCAACAGCGCGCTCCAACGTGCCCGAGCGACGCTCGAGGCGGTGGATCTCAGCAGCGAGACGTACCGAGCCCTGGACGAAGCGCAGCGGTCCCTGCTCGACCGCTACGTCGACTCGTTCGAGCGCTACGACATGGATTCGCTCACGGCGCTGCTCCGGGAGGACGCGACGTGGTCGATGCCGCCCTACGACCTGTGGCTGCAGACACACGACGACATCGTCCGGTGGTGCCTGGGGCCGGGGATCGGCTGCAAAGGCTCTCGGCTCGTCGCCGTGGAGGCGAACGGCTCCCCCGGGTTCGGCCAGTACAAGCCGAGCCTCGACGGCGGGCTCGAGCCGTGGTCGGTGCAGGTGCTGGAGATCTCGGACGGCCGCATCGCGGGGATCAGCTTCTTCCTGGACACCGACCGCCTGTTCCCGCTCTTCGGCCTCCCGCCGCGCCTCGAGCCCTAGCCGCCCTCGCAGGGCAAGGCCTCGTCGAGGCCCACGAATGCCACCAGGTCGCGCAGCTCGCCGCATGCGTCGCGGAATACGATGCGGCGCCCGAGGCGCCGGGCCTCCAGCTGCAACCGCGCCAGGGCGTCGACGGTCACGGCGTCGGGTCGCCCGAGCCGGCCGAGATCGCACACGACCATGGCCGCATCGCTCCGCCAGATCGCCGTTCGTGCGCGCTCGCAGAACGCCGCGATGTCGGCCCGATCGAGCTGTCCACTCAGCTCGAGGATCGCCGCGGTGGGGTCGGGCGGCGGTCTGGCCGCGATCGGATCCGGCCCGCGCCAGCCATCCGGTCGGTCGTCCATCGTCATCGTTCGAGCAGACCGAGCCGGGAATGGAAACTCATCGGGAGCACGCGCAGCGCGGTGCTACGCTCGATCGATGCTGAAGCCGATCGAGGATCTGCCCGACGGCGTCATCGGGTTCGAGGCGATCGGCGAGATCGAGGCATCCGACTACGCCGAGGTCCTGATGCCCGCGGTTCGCGAGGTGTGGGATCGCGGGGACGACGTTCGGATCGTCCTGGTCTTCGAACGCTGGGACGGGATGTCGTCGGGTGCCGCCTGGCGGGACCTCAAGCTCGGCGTCGAGAACCTCCGACGCTGGAAGCGGATCGCGCTCGTCACCGACCTCGATTGGATGATCACCGTCACGTCGCTCTTCGGCTGGATGACGCCGGGCGAGTTCAAGCGCTTCCCGGTCGCCGAACGCGACCGGGCGATCGCCTGGGCGGCCGGGGACGTCGACTGACCTGAGGACGCCGGGGCGCATCCGGCCGGGTTCGACCGCCGTCGCTCGCCGCCGCCGGGCACCGTTCGATAGCGTCGCGGCATGGCGAGGGCGCGGTCGGGCGGCGACGTGCTCGACGTTCGGACCCTGAACCGGACGCTCCTCGAGCGCCAGATCCTGTTGCGCCGGAAGCGTCTACCGGCGCTCAAGGCGGTCGAGCGGCTCGTCGCGATGCAGGCGCAGGTGCCACGCGATCCGTACGTCGCGCTCTGGTCCCGGCTCGACCGGTTCCGTCCCGAGACCCTCGCCGAACCGATCGCGGACCGGCGTGCCGTCCGCATGA
>DATFEU010000230.1:0-4643 GCA_035250725.1 Actinomycetota bacterium | reverse complement strand
CAGGTTCTTGAGCTGCAGGACCCTGGCCTCTTCGTCGACGCGCGCGGCCTCCAGTTCCTCGGTGAGGTCCGGGCGTTCCTCGAGGTCCTTGACGCGCTGCGCCCACATGACCACCTCGCCCTCGGCGCGGGTGGCTCGCTGTTCCTGCCCCTCGAGGCGCGCGGCGAGCGCCTCCTGTTCGGTGCGGGCCGCGTCGAGCTCGGTCTCGAGCTCCTCGACCCTGGCGGCCATCTCGGAGGTCGTTGCCGCGGCCGCCGACTCGGCTGCCGCGGCCTGTCCGCGGGCGGCCTGCGTCTCCCGCTTGGCGACCGCGAGCGCCTCGTCGGCGGCGACGAGTTGCCGGATGTTCTGCTCGAGCTGATCCCGCGCTGCCTCCGCGTCCGACAGGTTCGCCTGCGCCACCTGCTGGAGCTCCTGTCGAGCGGCCTCCGCCTCCTCGCGGTAGGTCGCGGCCGACTCCTCGAGGTTCGACCTCGCCGCCTCGGCATCCGAGCCGGCCTTCTCGAGCGCCGCCTCGAGCATCGCGCGGACCTCCTGCAGCTCGGCCACGCGGGACTCGAGCACCATGCGCGATTCACGTTCGGATGTGGCGTCGTTTTCGGCGTGTCGCAACGAGCGGCGCAACCGCTCGAGTTCCTCGGGGTCCGAGGGCGACGCGACCCCGACCGGCCCGCCGTCGGCGACCGGTTCGGGGGGGTACGCGCTGTCGACCTGCGGGGCTGCCTCGGTACGGGCCACGACCGATGCCGCCCCCGCCTTCGCCTCCATCGATCGGCGAGACAACTCATCGTTGCGCTCCTTCAGCGCGGCGAGCTCGGAACGAACCGTCGTCAGGTCGGCCTCGAGCCGTTGGGTCTGCTCGTCCCGCTCGGAGACCGTTCGCTCGACCTCGCGGAGGGTCGTCGTGACCTCGTCGAGCTCCGCCCGGACATTCGTCTCCGCCTCCCGAGCCTCCTCCAGCTCCTGCTCGACGCGTTCGACCCGCTGGCGCTCGATCCGCTGCGCGCGGAGTTCCCGCGGACCGCTGTTCGCGAAGCCCGGCGCCGCGCCGACGCCGCCGCCCCCTCGGAGGGCGACGGCAAGCAGCAGGAGGGCGGCGAGCCCAGCGGCGATCGATCCGTAGAGCCACGGGCGTCCTGCGCCCGCGAGTTCGGCGATCGGCCGGACGATCTCGGCGACCACCCTCGCGCTGCCGTCCTCACCGACCGGCGCGGGTGCGAACACGTGGAGCGAGTCCGACGTCTCCTGCGTGCTCGTGCCGTCGGACAGGACCCTCGAGATCCGGTCCCGTTCCTGCCGGTCCTGCGTTCCGATCAGCGAGGCGTCGTCCGCGAACACCACGACCGCGTCCTCGCGCCAGACCATGACCGTCTCGGCCGGTTCGAGGTACCTGCGATGCACGTAGGCGGCGATGCTTTCGGCCTGCCCGTCGTCCATCGAGCCGCCCAGATCCCCCGGCGCGAGACGCGCGCCGATCCCTCGGGCGGCCACCTCCGCCGAGTCCACGGCCTCCGCGGTTGCCTCCTGGCTCGCCGTGCTCGACCGAACGAACAAGAAGGCGGACGTCCCGGCCAAGGCGAGCGCAAGGGCAAGGAGCAGCCAACGCTGCCCTCGTCGAGGCACACCCAGGCTCACGGAACCTCCACCCACGCACGGGATCCGGTCGTTCCGTGTATCGGCCGGCTGGCGAGCCGACGTGAGCCCTTCGCCGAAACACCCGGCCGGACGGCCGAACCGTTGTCGGGAAGGGCAACGTCGCGTCGGTCGAGGGCGCGGCGCTGGCGGCTCAGCCGGCGCCGACGGGCTGGGTCTTGGAGCCGGTCTCCACCCAGTCCTCGCCGTTCCACCGAAGGGTCGTCACGCGGAACGCGCTCGGACAACAGTGGGGATCGCCCGGCTCGTACACGGCCTCGCGGATCCGGAGGTCCCCGCCCGCGATCGCGATCTGCGTGTCGCAGGCCTCCTTCCGATAGATCTCGGCCGCGTTTCCAGGCAGCGACGTGACGACGCGCCATCTGCCGCACGCCCCCGTTCCGCCGGTGTGTTCGCTGGTCAGGAGGTCCGCGATGCCGTCGTTCGTGAGGTCGCCGGGCTCCATCGTGATGCCGAGGACGCCGCTCCGCGGTCGGTCGGTGAACGCGTACAGCGCTCGCCACGCCGGGCCTTCGGACCGCTGCCAGACGACGAACCCGTGGGTCGAGGCGAAGGCGTCGGCGCCCCGCCGCCAGGCGAGCGCGACCTGGTCGATCGGATCCTGCGGGGTTGTCTGCAGCGTCGTGAACGTGATCTCCGCCTGCGGCGGAACGAGCGGGCGGAGGTCGCCGGCGGAGACCCTCGCGATGTGGGCCGGGTCGTCCACGAGGGTGGGAGCATCGGCGGGGAGCTGCAGGTCGGGCTCGGGGGTCGGTTCGACGCTCCGGGACATCGACGGCGAGTCGAACGGCGATGACGGCGTCGAGGTCGAGGCCGGGCTCGAGACCGAGGACGCCGAGGACGTCCCCGCCGTCGCCGACGGTCCCGAGACGTCGGTGTCGCCGCACGCGGCGAGCAGCAGGAGCAACGCGAGCAGCGACGCGCGCACGAGGGCATGCTACCGGCCGCCCTCGCGTAGGATGCCGCGCGTGGCGACCCCCGCTCCGCGGCCGATGGCCGACAGCCAGGTCACGTTGATCCAGCTGATGGAGATCACCGACGCCAACCTCGCTGGGCTCGTCCACGGCGGCGTCGTCATGAAGCTCGTGGACACGGCGGCCGGTCTCGCCGCGATCAAGCATGCGGGCGGCATGTGCGTCACGGTCTCGATGGACGAGATGTCCTTCCTCGCGCCCGTCCATGTCGGCGACACCGTCACCGTCCAGGCCTCGGTGAACGACGTCGGCACGACGTCCCTCGAGGTCGGGGTCCGGGTCGAGTCGGAGGACCTGCGGAGCGGCGAACGGACACACACCTCGAGCGCCTACCTCGTCTTCGTCGCGCTCGACGACGAGGGCGCGCCGCGAGCCGTCCCGCCCGTGCTGGCCACGAGCGCGACCGAGCAGCGCCGCCAGCACGAGGCGAAGATCCGGCGCGAGACGAGGATGACCCACCGCATGGCGATCGAGGAGCTGCGCCGAGACCGGGAGTGAGCCCCGACGATCCACACCGGTTCACCGGCAGGGTTGACCGCCCGCTTCTGGGACCATGGATGTCGTGAGCGACGTCGGCCGCCGCGCGCAGCTCGAGACCTCCGCGGGCCGGGTCGCGCTGGTCCCGGTCGCCGGGCTCGGCGACATCGACCGGCTTCCGCACACGATCCGGATCCTGCTCGAGAACCTCGCCCGGCGGGCGGGGACGCGCGACGTCACCGAGGAGGACGTGCGGGCGCTCGCGTCGTGGCCCGTGGCCTCCACCGGCACGAACGTCGCGTTCATGCCGTCGCGCGTCCTGATGCAGGACTTCACCGGCGTGCCGGCGGTCGTGGACCTCGCGGCGATGCGGTCGGCGATGGCGCGCGCCGGCGGTGACGCGGCGAGGGTCGATCCGCTCGTCGACGTCGACCTGATCATCGATCACTCGGTCCAGGTCGACCGGTTCCGGTCGCCCGAGGCGCTCGAGGCGAACATCGAGTGGGAGTACCGCCGCAACGGCGAGCGCTACGCGCTCCTGCGGTGGGCGCAGCAGGCGTTCCGGAGCGTGCGCGTCGTGCCGCCGGGTGCGGGCATCTGCCATCAGGTGAACCTCGAGCACCTCGGGACGGTCGTCGCGGTGCACGATGGCGTGGCGGCTCCCGACACGGTGATCGGTACCGACTCGCACACCACGATGATCAACGGGCTCGGCGTCCTCGGCTGGGGCGTCGGCGGGATCGAGGCCGAGGCCGCGATGCTCGGCCAGCCGATGTTCCTGCCGTGGCCGCAGGTCGTGGGGGTCCGTGTCATCGGGGCGCTGCCCGTCGGCACCACGGCGACCGATCTCGTCCTCACCCTCACGCAGATGCTCCGGGCGCACGGCGTCGTGGGGAAGTTCGTCGAGTTCTTCGGGGACGGATGTTCCACGCTCGAGCTCGCGGACCGCGCGACGCTCTCGAACATGTGTCCCGAGTACGGTGCGACCTCCGCCTTCTGGCCCGTGGACGCGGAGACCCTTCGGTACCTCGAGACGACGGGCCGCGGCGACCGGGTCGATCTCGTGGAGCGCTACACGAAGGAGCAGGGCCTGTTCCGGCGTGACGGCGACCCGGAGCCCGCGTTCGACGAGGTGCTGGATCTCGATCTCGCCGCGGTCGAGCCGTCGCTCGCCGGACCGAAGCGTCCGCAGGACCGGATCCCGCTGTCGGGGGCCTGGACGTCGTTCGTCGAGGCGTTCCGCGACCGGCTCGAGCCCGATCCGTCCACGCTCGAGATCTCGGACTTCATCGAGGAGGGCGGTGGGCAGACCGGCCCCGTCGACCCGGTGGTGGACACCGGGCGTCCCGTCGATCCCGACGAGAACTCGAAGATCGCCGAACGCGGACCGGTTCGGCACGGGTCCGTCGTGATCGCGGCGATCACGAGCTGCACGAACACGTCGAACCCGTCCGTGATGGTGGCCGCGGGACTGCTCGCCAAGAAGGCGATCGAGGCGGGCCTCGAGACGAAGCCGTGGGTCAAGACGTCGCTCGCGCC
>DATFEU010000221.1:0-3249 GCA_035250725.1 Actinomycetota bacterium | reverse complement strand
CCCGGGGACGACCCAGGAGACCGAGGGCAGCGTGCCCCGCTCGATCGCCCGGAGGAAGTCGTCGTGGTGACGGATGTTCTCCTGCTGTCCCGTCTCCTCGATCGTGGTGAAGCCCGGGAGCGGGTTCTTCGCCGACGGCGTCTTCCCCACCGCCTGGCCGTCGTCCTCACACGGTGGGAACGAGCAGGTCCCGGGCGCCACGTAGTAGGCCCACGAGACGTCGAACCGATCGAGCAGCCACGTGATGTCCGTCCACGCGTAGATCGGCTCCTCGCCGTACTCCCAACGCTCGTCGTCCTCCTTCAGGTCCACGTTCGAGACGCAGGACATCGGGTCGCGGGGGTTCAGACACGAGGCCGCCCACCCCGAGATCAGGAACAGGTGCGCCGGCAGCGTCCAGCCGTCCGTCGGCGCGAACATCCGGTCCTGCAGCACGTACTCGTCGGCATAGGCCCAGTAGTTGGGGATCGTGCTGCGCGCTACGTAGCTCAGCACGTCGGGCTGTAGGTCGGGGCCGAGGAACCGGGCGCACCCGGGGTCCGTGCGTTCGGCGCACCACCGGCGCGTCGGCGGGAGCGCGTGGACGAACCCGTTCATCGCCCCGCCGTTGATCGCGGCCACCGCCGACTGCCGGTCGTGCGGACCGCCCTTGTAGCGCTCGGCGCTCGTCCGGTAGACGCACGACTCCCCCCCGAGGATCGGGTCCGGGACGCAGTCGGCGGGCTCGCCGTCCTCGAACCGGAACCCGTCGGCCCCCGGGTACGTGCCGAAGTAGTGATCGAACGAGCGGTTCTCCTGCACGATGAAGATCAGGTGATCGAGCTTGAAGATGCCCTCCGGCTCCGCGGGGAGGTCCGGGCTCGGCTCCGCGACGACCGGAGGCCGAGCCGGCTCGTCGTCCCCACGGACGGAGGCCAGCCCGGAGATCGCCAGCGTGGCCACCGAGAAGAGTGCGATGAGCGCCACGATGGAGCCGGTCCGTGCCCGGGAGCCCACCGGAAGGGCGACGCGCGGAAGGCGCTGCATGGGGCCATCGAGTCTATCCCCGGACCCCTGCGAGGCAAGGACCGGCCGTCGGTCGCGCGGGGCTCGCCTCGGGCGGATCGCTCAAGGGCCTGCGAGCCGTGACCGATAAACCGGTCATGGACAGCGGCGCTCATCCACACGCGTAGCGCCGAACGATCCGATGTCGAGCCCGCGCAGCATCGAGGTCGGCGTTCCACGCGCCCGAACCGTCGTGGCGGTGATCGCCGCCGCGCTCCTCCTCGCATCCCTCATCGCGGGTCCGGTGCGGGCGGACGACCCGGAGGAACGGCCACCCGTACCCGAGGAGCTGAAGGAAGCGAAGAAGGAGCTGCGCGCGACCAAGGAGAAGATCCGCGCGGGCAACCACAGGCTCCGGACGCTCCAGGAGCAGATGAACCGCCTCGCGACGAGCATCGCGCGGACCGAGCATCGGCTGATCCGCGCTCGTGAGCGGCTCCGCGAGCTCCAGCGGGAGACCCGTCAGCTCGAGCTCGATGCGGTGCGCATCGAGGAGGAGCTCGACCAGCGCAACCGCGAAGCCTACATGCTGGGGAGCGCCCCCGTGCTGTACGTGCTCACCGCCTCCTCGGCCGCCGAGGCGGCGGCGCGCCTCGGGTTCCTGAACGAGATGAGCCGGCGCGACGAGGAGCTGGCCTTCGAGGTCGTCATCACGACCGACCTGATCGCCGGCGCGCGGGTGGAGATCGCGCGCAAGTGGCAGGTGATCGAGATCGGCCGGCTCCGACTCGTCGCCGATCGCAAGGCGCTGTGGAAGAAGATGGCGCGGTTCCGGCAGCTCGTCGCCGAGCTGAACGTCCGCGCCGAGCAGATCCAGTTGGAGATCTCGATGATGCGGCCGTTCGGCGTGTGCCCGCTCGACGGCCCGCACGCGATCTCCGACAGCTTCGGGATCATGCACCACCACTCGAAGAAGGAGGGCGGCACGCACGTCCATCAGGGCGTGGACATCGCCGCCGCGACGGGGACGCCGATCATCGCGACGTTCGACGGCGAGGCGGTCGAATCGTCGAACAGCATCGGCGGCATGTCGGTGAAGGTCATGGGCGAGTATGGCTACACGTACAACGCCCACCTGCGGGAGTTCGGGCAGCTCGGACCCGTCGAGCAGGGTGACGTCATCGGGTACGTCGGGACGACGGGCAACGCCAGCGGGCCGCACCTGCACTTCGAGTGGCACCCCGACGACGGCGAGGCGGTCGACCCGTACGACTTCTTGCTGCTGGTCTGCTAGGCGACCACCGTCAGCGCTCGGCTGGCCGGGTCGACGCCCTAAGCGCGTCCAGCTCGTCCTCCAGGAGATCGCACAGTCGGCCGATCCCCTCGTCGATCGCGACCCGGATGCGCTCGAGCTCGTCCGTGTCGGCGGCCCGGAGTCGGGCGAGTTCCTCGCCGTTGGCCGAACGCAGGCGCTTCGCCTCCTCCCGGTTCAGGGTCCGGAGGGCCTCGATCTCCGCCTCGAAGGTGGCCTGGATCCGTTCCACCGCCTCGTCGATCCGCCCCCGGAGCTCGGTCACGATCTCCTCCCGGAGCTCGTCGAAGCGCGGGTCCAGACGGTCCGGGTGGCGGGACGCCGCGTACGTGGCTCGGGACGCTGCGACCAGTTCCACGACCTCCTCCGGCGGAAGCGACCAGGGGCGCGGCCGCCGTCGCGGGCCGTCGATCCCATAGAGCGCGCCGGTCGTCGGGCCTGGCGTATCCACGTTCTCGAACGTAGGCGAGGGCGACACCTTATTCAACGACCTGGGCTAGCATGGGCGCCCTTCCGTCCCGCGACCTGAGGGAGGAGTCGCCGTGAAACGTTCGATCGCCAGGGTGCTCGTGCTCGTCCTCGCGCTGACCGCGATCTCGGTCCCCACAGGCGCCGGCGCCGACGAACCGCAGGGCACCGAGACCGCGCGGGTCCGGATCGTCGACAACCGGTTCCGTCCCCGGAACCTCACGGTCGATCGCGGCACGAGGGTGCGGTGGGTGAACCGAGGCTCCAACCCGCACACCTCGACCTCGAACACCGGGATCTGGGACTCGGGCACGCTGTCGTCGGGCGATCGTTTCTCGCGGCGGTTCGGCCGACGGGGGACGTTCCGGTACCACTGCGAGATCCACTCGACGATGACGGCGACGATCACCGTCGTCTGAGCGCACGTCCGCGTTTCGAGCCCGAGCCTCGCGGGGCCGAGGCACCCGGCCGGCATCGGGTCGGCC
>DATFEU010000207.1:0-19632 GCA_035250725.1 Actinomycetota bacterium | reverse complement strand
ACCGGGGGGCCGAGTACCAGGTCGACTTCGTGCCGAAGATCAGGGTCGAGGTGCTCTGCGACGACGACCAGGCCGGCGTCGTCGTCGAGGCGGTGTCCACCGCCGCGAGGACGGGGAAGATCGGCGACGGCAAGATCTGGGTGACGCCCATCGAGCAGCTGCGCCGGATCCGGACCGGCGAGATGGGTCCCGACGCCCTCTGACCGTGGGCGAACGACCACCGACCGGCGTTGGCGTCCCGCCGGCGTCGGCCGCCCGCCTCCCCGAGGACCTCCGCGCGCTCGACCGCGCCTACGCGATCGGGCATCACGGCCGGTGGTCGGCCGCGCGCCGGGCCGAGATCGTCGACGGGTATCTCCGGGATCTGTTCGGCGCCTCCCAGCCTCCCGAGGGCGCGGCCCTGGTGGCGCTCGGCGGCTTCGGCCGCGGCATGCTCTCGCCGGGGTCGGACCTCGACCTGCTGATCCTCCACGACGGGACGAGCGCGCCGGCCGTAGAGGGCCTCGCGGAACGGCTCCTGTACCCGCTGTGGGACGTCGGCCTGCGTGTCGGCCACGCCGTCCGATCGCCCGACGAGTGCGTGGACGCCTCAACCCGGCTCGACGTCGCGACGGCCATGCTCGACGGCCGGCTCCTCGCCGGCGATGCGTCGGTGTGGGTTGAGGCCCACGCCCGCGTCCTGGAGCCCGTCCGCACCGATCCGCGCGGATTCGCCGCCCGCCTCGTCGAAGACCGCGGGGCCCGTCGGGATCGCTACGGATCGATGTCGTCGCTGCTCGAGCCGGACGTGAAGGAGGGGACGGGTGGGCTTCGGGACGTCCAGAGCCTCCGGTGGCTCGAGCTCGCGATCGGCTCACCGCTCGAGGAGGCGGGGATCCTCCGCCCCGCCGAACGGCACGCCGTCGACGATGCGGAGGAGGTGCTCGTCCGCGTCCGGAGCGCGCTCCATCTCGAGACCGGTCGCGGTTCGGACCGGCTCGTCCTCGAGCAGCAACCACCGATCGCCGCCGGCATGGGGTTCGTCGACGAACCCGGCCTTCCCGCGGTCGACGGACTCATGAGGACCGTGTTCGAGCACGGTCGCCAGCTCGAGCACGTCGTGACGTCGGCGTTCGATCGGTACCAGCGCGGGCCCACGCAGGTTCCGGAGGTCGAGCAGACGCCCGAGGGGATCCTCCGCGCGTTCGTCGCCGTGGTGCGCGAGCGGGGGGTGATGCCCGCGGGGGCGCTCGATGCGATGACCCAGGACGCGGTCCAGGCCGATGTCGCGTGGACGGACGACGTTCGCGAGGGGTTCCTCGAGCTGATCCGGAGCGGTCCGGACGCGGCCGGCGCGCTCGAGACCCTGGACCGTATCGGGCTGCTCGAGAGGTACCTGCCGGCCTGGGGAGACGTGCGGTGCCGGCCGCAGCGCGATCCCTACCATCGCTCGTCGGTCGATGTGCACTTGCTCGAGAGCCTCGCGGGAGCTGCGAGGCTGCTCGACGAGCCGGGCGGGGATCCCCTCGCCGCCGAGGTCGCCGAGGACATCGACGACCGCGACGCCCTGCTCCTCGCCGCGCTCCTGCACGACATCGGCAAGAACGGGGAGGGCGCCCATGTGCCCGTCGGCGCGCGCGTGTCCGGGGAGATGCTCGCGCACATGGGAGTCACCGGCCCGACCGCCGAGCTCGCCCTGTTCCTCGTCTCCCAGCACCTGCTCCTGTCCGACACCGCGACCCGGCGGGACCTGGAGGACGAGGATCTCGTGCACGGACTCGCCGCGACGATCGGCGACGCCGCTCACCTGGCGGCACTGTCCATGCTCACGATCGCGGACGCGGAGGCGACGGGTCCCCTCGCCTGGACCCCGTGGCGGGCGGCGCTGGTCCGCGAGCTGGTCGGCAAGGTCCGGCGCGTCCTCGAGCGCGGGGACGTCGAGCCCGGCGCGGCCGAGCGACTCGCGAGGGGCGCCGACGACATCCGACGCGCGCTGGAGGGCGAGGATCGCGACGAGGTCGAGCGGTTCATCGAGCGCATGCCGCGTAGCTACGTGACGAGCGTCCCATCGGACCGGGTCGCGGCGCACTTCGGGCTCGTCGCGCGACCTATGGGCGCGTTGGAGGTGCGCACCGCCGCGTTCGAGGGGTCACGCCCGGGGACGTACGCGCTCGCGGTGGCGGCCGCCGACCGGGCCGGGTTGCTCTCGATGATCGCGGGAGCGCTCACGCTCGCCGGACTGTCGATCCTCACGGCGCAGGTGTTCACCACGGACGACGGCGTCGCCGTCGACCTGTTCGAGGTCGAGGGAGCGTTCGAGGCCGAGATCGGGGAGGAGCGGTGGCGCGAGGTCCGTGGGACGCTCCGGCGGGCGATCGACGGCCGGCTCTCGCTCGACCATCGCGTCCGGGCCAAGCGCGCGCACTATCCGGGACCGTCTCGGGAGGTGCCCGTCCGCGTCACGGTCGACGACGACGCCTCCGACTTCTCCACGGTGGTCGAGGTTGGCGCGCCGGACCGGATGGGGCTGCTGTTCGACGTCACGTGCGCGCTCGCCGAGCTCGAGCTCGACGTGCACCTGGCCAAGGTGGCGACGTACGGCGGCCGCGTCGTGGACTCCTTCTACGTACGGGACCCCCTCGGCCGCAAGGTCGAAGGCCGAGATCGCATCGACGAGGTCGAGCGGACCCTACGAGCCCGGCTCGAAACGTGATCCGTCCGCCGGCCCCGGAGCCGGCGACGAGGGCTCCACGTTCGCCTGATCCCGATCCTCTCGATCGGGCTCGATCATCCCCCGAAGGCGGTCGGCCATCCTCGTGCTCGCGCCCTCGTCCTCGTGCTTGAAGTAACAGTAGACGTCGTTGCCGGCCGAAAGGACGGGCCGGATCCGTTCGGCCCAGCCCGCGAGCTCCTCGTCGGCGTACTCGGACTTCCGCAGCCGGAGGAAGCCGAACGGCTCCCACGACAGGTCGTCGGGCCCGGGGTCGTGCTCGTCGGTCTCGGCCACGCACCACGCGACGCCCTGCTCGAGCAGCAGATCCCGGGCCTCCCTCCAGGAGGGATGGCGGAACTCCATGGCGGCCCGTGGCGTCGGGGGCAGGTACCCGACGAACGACTCGATCAGGGCCCGGTCGTAGTGCAGGCTGGGCGGGCATTGGTAGAGCACGGAGCCGAGCCGCTCTCCGAGGACGCTCGCGGTCTCGAGGAACTCGCGGACGTCCTCGTCGGCGTCGGAGAGCCGCCGGAAGTGCGTGATCCGCTGGTTCGCCTTCAGCGTGAACCGGAACTCCTCCGGCGTGAGCTCGCGCCACGCGGTGAGCGACTTCTCCGTGGGGCGGCGGCGGAACGTGTAGTTGATCTCGACCGACGGGAAGCGGCTCGCGTAGTAGGGGAGCATCTCGCGGTTCTTCAGCCCCTCCGGGTAGAAGACCCCGTGCTTCCACTGGTCGTACGAGAACCCCGACGTCCCGAGGTAGAGCGTGCCCGCCATCTGACAGGATTCTGGCATGGCCGTTGCGGAACAGCGCGGGGAGCTCGGTGAGAGCCGCGCCGCGGTGTCGGCCGCGTGGATCGCCCCGAGGGGAGCGATCGCATGGATCGTGGTCGCCCACGGCGCCGGTGCCGGGATGGACCACCCGTTCCTCGTCGGCTTCTGCCGGGCGATGGCGGACGACGGCATCGCGTCGGCGCGGTTCAACTTCCACTACATGAACGCCGGGCGGCGTTCGCCCGACCCGGAGCCCGCGCTCCGCGCCGCATGGACGGAGGCCTTCGAGGGCGTGCGCGCGATGGCGGACGGCCTCCCCGTGCTCGTGGGCGGCAAGTCGCTCGGCGGCCGGATCGCCTCGATGTGCGTCGCCGACGGGATGGAGGCATCCGGCCTCGTCTTCCTCGGCTACCCGCTCCATCCGCCCGGCAAGCCCGATCGACTGCGCGCCGACCATCTCGCGCGGATCGAGGTCCCGATGCTCTTCCTGCACGGGACGAGGGACCCGTTCGCCAAGCCCGAGCTGCTGGACAAGGTGATCGCCAAGCTCGGCGACCGAGCGACCCTCGACGACGTCGAGGGCGGCGATCACTCGTTCCGCGTTCGAGGCGAGAAGGCCGACGATCGCGAGATCGGTGCGTCGCTCGCGAGCCTCGCCGCGCCGTTCGTCCGCCGCGTCGCGAAGGGGTGACCGTTGCCCCGGAAGAACCGACGCGCGCCGATCGAGCCGGCGGGGGCGCCGAGGTCACCGCAGTCCGCTGCGCCGATGTGGGCCGTCGCGCCCGGCACGGACGTTCGCCGCGTAAGCGGGGACAAGCCGTACCGGTGTCCGGGCTGCGACCTCGAGATCAGACCCGGCAGCTGGCACTTCGTCGTGGTCCCGCAGGACCAGCCCGATGAGCGCCGCCACTGGCACGAGCGCTGCTGGCAGATCGAGCTCAACCGCACCCGCGGTCGGCGGCCGGGTCGGTGATTCGACCTCCGGCCGCGCCTAGGATGAGGGTCGTGGAGCTCCTCGACGCCGAACCCCAGCGATGCGCTCCGTCGGCCGAGTCCAAGCGCCTGCCGTGCGATGCGTGCGGACATCCGATGGAGCCGGAGCATGCGCACTACCGCTGCCCGGCGTGTGGCTACATCCTTCCCTGCTGCGGCTGGTAACCCGGCGTGACCGAACGGATCCTGTACCTCGTTCGGCACGGAGAGTCCGACTTCGACGCGAAGGAGTTCGCGACCTCCGCGCGGGGCGAGCAGTGGGACCCGCCGCTCAGCGCGCGCGGACGGGAGCAGGCCTCGCTCCTTTCCGACAGGCTGGTCTCGATGACCCGGCCGGTCGCCGTCTACAGCTCGCCGCTGCGTCGCGCCCGTGAGACCGCGACCGTCTTCGCCGATCGTGTGTCGATGGAGGTCGATCTCGAGGACGACCTCGCCGAGGCCCACCTGGGCGAATGGGAGGGCAAGCCCTTCGAAGAGATCCTGCGCGCCGACGAGCTCATGCTGCACCGGATCCGCAACCAGGAGCCGATCTGGCGACACGCCCCGGGGGTCGAGGAGCTCGCGCCGTTCCGTACGCGCGTCCGCGACGTCGTCGAACGCATCCTCGCGTCGCATCCGAGCGGGAACGTCGTCATCGTGTGTCACGGCGCGGTGATCAACGCCTACATCGCGCAACTCCTCGGCGTGGACCACGAGATGTTCTTCGTCCCCGAGAACACGTCGTTGAACTCGGTGGTCGCCGAGGGCGACGTCCGACGGGTCCGCTTCCTGAACGACGCGCTCCATCTGACCGACCCGCACCTGTTCGGGGAGGTCTGAGGGGACGTCGCTCCCGGCAGTCCATAGACTGGCCGCTCCGAGGGTGCCGAAGGAGGCCGACGATGCCCGTCAAGTTCCTCTCCCAGGAGTGGACCGAAGAGCTGGAGCAGCGCCTGAACGCCAGCGAGGCGTTCCGCAAGGCGGCCGGAGGATCGGACGTGACGATCCAGAACGTCATCAACGCACCCGATGGGGCGAAGCGCTACTGGATGCGGTTCGACGGCGGATCGGTGGAGATGGGCTCGGGCGACGCCGAGGGTCCCGAGGCGACGATCGAGCAGGACTACGAGACGGCGGTGGCGCTCGCGAAGAGCGAGCTCAACCCGGTCACGGCGTTCATGACCGGCAAGATCCGCATCAACGGCAGCATGATGTTGCTGATGCAGATGCAACCCGCCCTCTCCGAGCTCGCCAAGGAGATGCAGGAGATCGACGTCGAGTACTGATCGTGGTCGTCACGCTCCGATGCCCCCTCGGACAACGGTTGCTCGTCCTCGACGCCTCGGATCCCGTGGGTCGCCATCCCGCGCTGGCCCCGCGACCGTACCCTCGAACGGAGCCCGGGCTCGAGGGGTTTGACGGGCTCCTCCCGGCGACGGGAGAATCTACGGCTGTGCCCGTTCGGGCACGAGCAGAACGGATGGGAGGGGGAAGGCATGCGCGCTTGGCGAATGAGGGCATTGGTCCTCATCGCGGTGCTCTCGGTCGTGGCCGCGGCGTGCGGTGACGACGACGGGGGTGGTGAGACCGCAGCGACGGGCGGCACCGCCACCGGTGGAACGGCGGCCGCCGAATGCCCCGAGGACCTGCAGGTCGGTGTCGCGTTCGACATCGGTGGCCTCGGCGACAAGTCGTTCAACGATGCTGCGAACGCGGGACTCCAGCAGGCGATCGCCGACGGCCTCGTGTGCCCGGAGAACGCGATCCTGAACGAGGCGAACTCGACGGGGAGCGACCGGGACCAGAATGTCCAGGCGCTGGCGGACGCGGGGATGAACCTCATCATCGGTGTCGGGTTCGCATTCTCGCCCGGCATCAACACGATCGCGCCGGACTACCCGGACGTGAGCTTCATGATCGTGGACGGGTACGCGACCTGCGGGACCGCGTGCGGGCTCACGAACGACGCCGACGCGATCCCGAACGTGGCCGACTACACCTTCAAGGAGCACGAAGGCTCGTTCCTGGTGGGCGCCGCGGCCGCGCTCAAGTGCGGTTGCGACACGATCGGGTTCCTGGGCGGGCAGACCGGTCCGCTGATCGAGAAGTTCCAGGCGGGGTACGAGGCCGGCGCGGCACAGATCAACCCGAACATCGAGGTCCTCGTGGAGTACATCGGTGACGACACCACGGCCTTCAACGACCCCGTCAAGGGCGAGGAGCTCTCGACCGCGATGTACGATGGTGGCGCCGAGATCATCTACCATGCCGCCGGGGCGTCCGGCGCCGGGCTGTTCAACGCGGCCGTCGAGGCCGACAAGCTGGCGATCGGGGTGGACTCGGACCAGTACCTCACGGCGAGCCCCGAGCAGCAGCCGCTGATCCTCACGTCGATGCTGAAGCGCGTCGACACCGCGGTGTTCAACGCGATCGCGGCGGTGGGGGACGGGACGTTCGGAGGCAGCTTCGTCTTCGGCATGGCAGAAGAGGGCGTGGATTACTCCGCGTCCAACCCCGACGAGCTGACATCGGACATCACTGACCAGCTGGACGATTTCAAGCAGCAGATCATCGACGGCACGATCGTCGTGCCCGACACCCCGGCCTGAGCCGGGACGGCCGGACCGTGGTCCGAGGCGACGGGGCGGGGAGCAACGGCTCCCCGCCCCTCGTCGTCCTCGAGAGCATCACGAAACGCTTCCCCGGCGTCGTCGCGAACGACCGCGTCGACCTCGACCTCCGCGCCGGCGAGGTCCACGCGCTGATCGGCGAGAACGGCGCGGGCAAGTCCACCCTGATGCGCGTCCTGTACGGGATGTACCCGGCCGACGGCGGCCGCATCGTCGTGCGTGGACAGGAGGCGAAGATCGGGTCGCCTCGCGACGCGATCGCGCTCGGCATCGGGATGGTCCACCAGCACTTCGTGCTCGTCGACCCGTTCACGGTGACCGAGAACATCATCCTCGGCGAAGAGGGCGGCGCGGTGCTCGACGTGGACGGGGCGCGTGCCAAGGTGAGCGAACTGGCGGAGTCCTACGGCTTCCGCGTCGACCCCCGCGCGGTCGTCGAGGACCTGTCCGTCGGTGAGGAGCAGCGCGTCGAGATCCTGAAGGCGCTCTACCGTGGCGTCGAGATCCTGATCCTCGACGAACCGACCGCGGTCCTCACGCCCAGCGAGACCCAGGACCTGTTCGGCAACCTCCGAAAGCTGCGCGAGGCCGGACGGACGATCGTCTTCATCAGCCACAAGCTCGACGAGGTCCTCGAGATCGCCGACCGGATCACGGTCCTCCGGCGCGGGAAGGTGGTCGGCCAGACCACCCCGGCCGAGACGTCGAAAGCCGAGCTCGCCGAGATGATGGTCGGTCGCCCCGTGCTGTTCCGGCTCGAAAAGCCGGTGGTCGAGATCGGCGAACCGGTTCTTCGCGTGGCTGACCTCAAGGGCGAGGGGAAGCTGAACGGCGTGAGCCTCGACGTGCGGGCGGGCGAGATCCTGGGTGTGGCGGGCGTGGAGGGCAACGGGCAGCGGGAGCTCGCAGAGACCCTCATCGGCCTGCGGACTCCGGCGTCGGGCACGATCGAGCTCGAGGGCACGTCGATCTCCGGGCGTGACGTGGAGGACATCCGGGGCAGCGGGGTCGGCTACATCCCGGAGGACCGCCACGAGCAGGGCCTCGTGCTCAACATGACCGTCTGGGAGAATGCGGTGCTCGGACGCCATGACGACCCGGAGTTCTCCGGCCGGGCCGGCGTGCTGTTCATCGGGAAGATCAAGGCGCTCGCCGCGCGACTGATCCAACTGTTCGACGTCCGCGCGCGCAGCGTCGACGTGACGGCCTCGACGCTCTCCGGTGGGAACCAGCAGAAGCTGATCCTCGCGCGTGAGCTCGAGCCGGATCCGAAGTTCATGATCGCCGCCCAGCCCACGAGGGGCCTCGACGTCGGGGCGATCGAGTTCGTGTGGAAGCAGATCCTCGACCAGAAGGCGGCGGGCCGAGCGGTCCTGCTGATCTCCGCCGAGCTCGACGAGATCTACGCGCTCTCCGACCGGATCGTCACGTTGTACGAGGGCAGGATCACCGGTGAGTTCCCGCCCGATGCTCCGCCGGAGCAGGTCGGGGCCGGCATGCTCGGCGGCGTCGAGCGCTCGACCGACGGAGCAGGCGCGACGAGCGCTGCGGAGGGCGCGTAGTGGCGGTCGAGGGCATGGCGGCCCCCGCGGCGGCGGCGAAGTCGCGCCCCGCCTGGCTCGAGAGCTTCACCGGCCAGGCGCTTGCCCTCCTCGTCTCGTTCGCGATCGCGGTCGTGGCCGGATCGCTGCTGATCCTTGCCTACGGCGAGAACCCGGTCGAGGTCTACACGTCGATCCTCGAGGCGTCGCTCGGGTCGGCCGATGGCATCGGCTACGTGCTGGCCATCGCGACGCCGCTGATCTTCTCTGCGCTCGCGATCAGCGTCTGCTTCAAGGGCGGCCTGTTCAACATCGGGGTCGAGGGTCAGTACCTCGTCGCGATGGTGACCGCGGCCTGGGCGGAGCTCTCGCTGGACTTCCTTCCCGGCCCGCTCCTCGTGCCCGCCGTCCTCGTCGCCGCGATGCTCGGCGGGATGGCGTGGGCGGCCGTGCCGGGCATCCTCAAGGTGAAGACCGGTGCCCACGAGGTCGTCACGACGATCATGATGAACGGCATCGCGATCAGCCTCGTCGCCTGGGCGATCAACTTCCCGTTGAAGTTCACGGAGGCTCCCGAGGGGCAGAACGTCGACCTGCGGACCGACCAGTTCCCCGAGCAGGGCCTCGTGGGCGACATCGGCCAGTACTTCGACATCACACCCGGGGCGCACCTGTCGTGGTTGCTGTTCCTCGCGATCGCGGCGGCGGTCGTCGTGTGGTTCCTGATCCGTCGCACGCGTCTGGGGTACGAGGCCCGGGCGGTCGGCTCGTCGCCCGGTTCGGCGAGGGCGGGGGGCGTGTCGATCGGCGCGACGCAGCTCCGGCTGTTCCTGATCTCCGGAGCCCTCGCCGGCCTCGTCGGGATGCAGCAGATCCTGGCCGACCGGGGACACCTTCCCCAGAACTACGTGGTCGCGCTCGGCTTCACCGGGATCGCCGTCGCGTTCCTCGGCCAGAACAACCCGATCGGCATCATCTTCGCCGCGATCCTGTGGGGGATCCTGTCGCGCGGCGAGGTGGCGCTCCAGATCCAGAGCGAGATCCCGCGGGAATTCATCATCATCCTGCAGGGCATCCTGATCCTGGCCGTCGTCATCACGTATCAGATCGCGAGGCGCCGGCTCGGGGCTCGACAGCTGCAACGGGCCGGCGCGGCCGGCGAGCTCGACGACTCGGCCGGTCCGGACGAGGACGCGGGACCGCGCGGCCCGGAGGTCACGGGCACCGAGGCGTTCCAGCCAGCCGAAGAGAAGGGGACCTGATGCCGTTCACCGACATCGCCGTCGCGCTCCAGATCTCCTTCACCTACTTCACGATCATCTACCTGACGGGTCTCGGCGGGCTCTACAGCGAGCGGTCGGGCATCGTGAACATCGGCCTCGAAGGGTTGATGATCATCGGGACGGTCACGGGCGCCTTCGGGGCTCGCTTCTTCACGGACACGCTCGGGGTCGGGGACGGCGTCGCGCTCGGCCTCGTGTGGGGACCGATCCTCGGGATCCTGTTCGGGGCGTTCTGCGGGATGATCTTCGCGAGCGTCCACGCCGTCGCGACGATCACGTTCCGCGTCGACCACATCGTGTCGGGCGTCGTGATCAACCTCGTCGCGGTCGGACTCGCGCGCTTCCTGTCGTCGGCCTTCTTCGACGGGCAGTCGACGCAGTCCGACCCGGGCGGGCCCCACCTGGCCCGCCTCGACCTTCCCGGGCTGTCGTCGCTGCCGGGCGGCCTGGATCGCGCCTTCGAGGGACTATCGCCGATCGTCATCGTCGCCGCCCTGATGGTGATCCCGGTCTGGTACTCGCTGAACCGGACCCGGTGGGGCCTTCGACTGCGTTCGTGCGGGGAGAACCCCGAGGCCACGCGGTCGCTCGGCGTGAGCGTGCCCCTCTACCGGTACCAGGGGGTCCTGCTGTCGGGCGCGTTCGCCGGGGCATCGGGCGCGTTCCTCGCCTCCGAGGTGATCGGGAACTGGCGGGAGGGTCAGACGCTCTTCCTCGGGTTCATCGCGCTCGCCGCACTGATCCTGTCGAACTGGAATCCGATCAGGCTGATGTTCTTCGCGTGGCTGTTCGGCTTCACCTTCGCGATCCCGTTGCGGCTGAACAACGCGCCGGTGATCTCGGAGCTCCCGCCGCAGTTCATCAGGATGATCCCCTACATCGTGACGATCGTGGCGATCGCCGGGTTCGTCGGCAGGGTCCGCCCGCCGGCGGCCGCCGGCAAGGCCTACGAGGGCGGCGGCGGGATCTAGAGGGCCTACTCGGTCCCGAACAACCGGTCGCCGAAGTCGCCGAGCCCCGGCAGGATGTAGCCCTGGTCGTTCAGCTGTCGGTCGATCGCGGCCGTGAAGATCGGAACGTCCGGATGGTCTGCCTCCATCCGCGCGATCCCCTCGGGCGCCGAGACGACGCAGACGAACCGGATCGAGGCAGGGTCGCCCTCGCGGACCGCCGCGGTCGCCGCCGAACCCGAACCTCCGGTCGCGAGCATCGGGTCGAGCACGAGCACATGCCGTCCCCGCACCGTCGGGAGCTTCCGGTAGTACGACTGCGGCTGGAGCGACGCCTCGTCGCGCTCGAGCCCGATGTAGCCGACGGCCACCTCTGGGAAGAGTTCGGTCACGGCCTCGAGCATCCCCAGTCCCGCGCGCAGGATCGGGACCGCCACGAGATCGCCGAGCAGGCGCCCGGTCGTGGGCTCGAGCGGGGTCCGCACCGGGACCTCGGTCGTGGGGAGGTCGCGGATCGCCTCGAGCGCGAGCGCGAAGGCGAGGCGCTTGGCGAGCGTGCGGAACACCGGCGGTTGCGTGTCCTGATCGCGCAGCTGAGCCAGGAGGTGCGCCGCGAGCGCGTGATCGACGACCGTGATCGGCACGCGCGCATCCTATCCAGCGGCGGCTCCGTCGCGATGCGACCTCTACGGGCCCGGTTGCCAGACCGGGTCCCGGCTGGCACGATGCATGCCTGATGCGCAGGTTCGTCGGCTTCCGGTTCTACTTCGGGCGTAGCCCGGCGTAGTCGCCTGAGCCGAACGGAGCAGGGGACCCCGGGCGAGGAGCCCGGGGTTCTGCGTCTCCCGGGCCGGACGGCACGAGGAGGAACGCGATGGTCGTGGTGATGAAGCGGGAGGCGACCGAGGCCGACGTCGAGGCCGTCGCCGAACGCGTCCGCGCGGCGGGCGGCGAGGCCTTCGTCTCGCGCGGGGCCGTGCACACGATCGTCGGCCTCGTCGGGAACACCGAGCGCTTCGAAGAGATCGACTGGACGCAGCTCGTGGGCGTGGACCGCGTGATCCACGTCGGCAAGCCCTACAAGATGGTGTCCCGCGACCTCCACCGCGGATCGACCACCGTCAATGTGGGCGCTACACCCGTCGGCCGCGGGGCGTTCACGATCATCGCCGGTCCGTGCGCCGTCGAGGGCGAGGAGCAGGCGATGCTCGCCGCGAAGGCGGCGAGGGCCGCCGGCGCCACGATCCTGCGGGGAGACGTCTACAAGCCCCGAACCTCGCCGTACTCGTTCCAGGGCCTCGGCGAGCGTGGGCTGGCGATCCTGGAGGAGTGCCGGCGTCAGACCGGCCTGCCGATCATCGTCGAGGTCGTCGACGTCTCGCAGGTGGCGCGGGTGGCGCAGGTCGCCGACTGCATCCGGGTCGGGACGCGCAACGCCCAGAACTTCGAGCTGTTGAAGGAGGTCGGGCTGGCGAGGCAGCCGGTGATGCTGAAGCGCGGGCTCGCGATGACGATCGACGAATGGCTCCAGGCCGCCGAGTACGTCGCCCAGCGAGGGAACTCGAGGATCATCCTGTGCGAGCGCGGGATCCGGACCTTCGAGCCCTCGACCCGCAACACCCTCGATCTCGCAGGCATGGCGGTCGCGCAGGCCGAATCGCACCTGCCGGTGATCGTCGACCCCTCGCACGCGGTGGGGAAGCGTCATCTGGTCGCGCCGATGTCCAGGGCTGCGGTCGCCGCCGGGGCCGACGCGGTGATGATCGACGTCCATCCCGACCCCGAGAGCGCCCTCTGCGACGGTCCCCAGGCGCTCACCCCCGAGGAGATGCTCGACCTCGGACGCGACCTGGAGCAGCTGGCGGGGGCCCTTGGTCGCCCGCTTAACCAGGCGCAGTAGTCCGACCGCCCCACATCGCGACGTAGCCGGACCGGCTGACGGTCGGATCAACTGCATCGACTCGAACGGTGGGACGGCGCCGGACTGCCCGGTGGTGGTGCCGTCGCCGTAGGGGGGGTGACTCGCCGGAGGGAGGCCGACGGCCGGCCCCGCCGCGTTCGACCCTCAGGTCGGCAGGACCGGCGTGAGCTCCACGATGTCGCACGTGGTCCTCCAGCGCGTGATCGACTCCGCCGGCGGCCCGACTCGGCTCCGTCTGCGGTCCGCGAGCGTCTTGGCGGCCTCCTCCCATTCGGCCCCTTCGAGGAGGCGCTTGGACGCGGGGAACTCGTGGAGCGCGGTGTCGCGCAGCTTGCGCCGGGTGACGACCGTGAGCTCGGGAGCTGAGCGGGCACCCGGAAGCGTCTGCTCCTCCGGTCCGGGCTCGCGCTGGGACAGGACCAGGATCCGCCCGTTCTTGTAGGAGAACCACGCGGGGACGAACCTCCGCCGTCCGTCGGCCTCGACCCCGACCCAGATGACGTCCGACTTGCGGAGACCGTCCTCCACGTCCTTCGGGAGCTTCGGCGACGCCTCCTGGACCACCACCGGGACCGGGATCTCCCCCACGATCTCGTCCTCGAGGATGAACGAGACGAGGTACGTGCCCGCCTCGTCGAACCGCGCATCCGTGATCGTGTCGCTCTCGAGCGTGAGGTCCATCGAGCCGAGCATCCTTCGCGGCTCGGGTCCCCAGCGGTACACCAGGCGGCCCGAGGGCCCGAAGAAGTCGATCTCCTCCACCACCATCCCGGTCGGGACCTTCCAGGCGCGGAACACGTCGAACGGCAGCGCCGTCCCCGGGACGCCGAGCAGGTAGACGCCGGTCGAGCCCTCCCGACCGGTTCCGTCGGACAGACGGCGGTCCACCACGTTCGCGGCCACGAGCTCGCCGACGGTCATCGCGGCGTGAGGATACCCGAGCCCCGCAGGCCGGTCTCCGTGAACGGCTCGGTCCCGTGCCGGCTCACGCGCTCCGAGCCAACCACAGCCGAGGTTCGTCGAGCTCCGGCAGCGACGGCAGGGCCTCTCCCGAATCCCACATCCGCGCGAGCATCGCCTCGTCCGTCGCCTCGACCACGGCGTCGCAGAAGGAGCGTCCGAGCCGGTACTGCTCACGTTTCACCTCGACGCCGAGGAGGCGTTCGAGGACGGGGTCGACCCGCTCACCCTCGCGATAGCGCCGCATCGCCTCGTCGATCCGCGCGTACGAGGACAGCAACCGGGCGCCGAGCGCGTGCATGACGTGGTCGCCGTACCCCTCGGCGGCGGCCATGAACGCCTGGATGCGACCGAGCTTCAACCGCTGCTCGTCGTCGAGGACCGGCCCGAACAGCCCTTCGTCGCCCGCGAGCACCTCCTGCATCGATCCGGGGTTCGACGGGTCGAGCGACGCGAGCCGCTCCTGCAGACCCTCGACGTCGAGACGCAGCGTCGACATGAAGTCGTCCACGAGCTCCCGGAAACGGGGGAGCGCCCACGGCCTCGCGAACTCGAACCGGTGGGTCACCTCGTGGATCGCCACCCAGGTCCGGAAGTCGGTCGGGTCGAGGCTCCAATCGCGTTCGAACGCCGCGACGTTCGGGAGCACGAAGAGCAACGTCCCCGAGCCCTCGGGTCTCGGGACCGCGATGTCGTATTGGCCGAGGACCTGCTGGGCGAGGGTCCCGAGGACGCTGCCCACCTGCGCACCGAGCAACAGCGGCGAAAGCTGACCGAGGAGCTGCGCGACACCCGCCTGCGCCTCCTCCGGCATGGCCTCGCGTTGGGCGGACGTGAGCGCGTCCCCCAGCCTGGCCGCGGCCGGCTCGAGGACCCCACGCAGGCCCTCGATGTTCGCCTGGACCCAGCGTCCTCGCCGGACGGCCTGGACGTGCGGCAGGTCGTTCGGGGCATCGAGGGTCGTGAAGTCGGCCACCTGCAGCTCGGCGACGCGGACGACGTCCTCGAAGGTGTGCCGGTCCTCGTCGGTGGGCTCCGGATCTTCGGTCGCCATCGATGCGGTCGCGATCCCGACCTGGCGCGCGAGCTCCCAGTTCACCGGCCCGCTCGACGACTGCAGGACGCGCTGGATCTCGCGGAAGAGCGGGGCGTCGTTCCCGACGTCGCCGGCCGACGCGCCGATCGGGTCGTTCGAGGCCTGGCCCACCGAGCCATCCTACGGCCGGGCGTTCCGAACGCCGCCGGCCGGCGGCCGGGCGACCCGCACTCCTCGCTACGATGGTCCGCGTGCGCGAGGAGCTGTTCGTTCTGGTCACCGGCGAGCCGATCGGGGCCGACGAGGCCGTGGCGTTCGTCGCCGACCCGGGAGCGGGGGGCACGTGCGTGTTCTTGGGCACGGTCCGCGACCGGTCCACCGACGGCGAGGTCACCGGCCTCACCTACGAGGCATGGGACGAGCTCGCGACCCGCCGGCTCGAGGAGCTCGCGACCGAGATGTCTGAGCGATGGCCCCTCCGCAAGGTGGCGTTGCTGCATCGCTCCGGCGAGCTCCAGGTCGGCGAGGTCTCCGTCGTCGTCGCGTGCTCCGCACCGCACCGCTCCGAGGCCTTCGAGGCCTGCCGTCACGGGATCGAGCAGCTGAAGCGGGACGTCCCGATCTGGAAGAAGGAGCACCTGCGCTCGGGATCGTCGAACTGGGTGATGGGTTCGTGACGGCCGGGGCCGCTCCGGCTCGATCGCCTCGCTGATGGGCCGCGACCTCGCGATCGACCTCGGGACCGCGAACACCCTGGTGTATCGGCAGGGCGAGGGCATCGTGTTCGACGAGCCGACGGTGGTCGCCGTCGACCCCGCGTCGGGCAGGGTCGAGGCGATGGGCGACGAGGCGTGGCAGCTGATGGGGGGAAGGTCCGGGAACGTCGTTGCGATCCGCCCGCTCCGCCACGGCGTCATCACCGAGTTCGACATCACGCAGCGGATGATCGAGGTCGTCCTGAAGCGCGTCGGCGTGTCGAGGTTCCCGCGGCCACGCGTGCTCGCCTGCATCGCGAGCGAGTCCTCCGAGGTCGAACGCCGCGCCGTGCTCGAGGCCGTGAAGGACGCCGGCGGCAAGGACGTGGTCCTCGTGGAGGAGCCACTCGCAGCGGCGGTCGGCGCGCGGTTGCCGATCCACGAGCCGGTGGGCAACCTCATCGTCGACATCGGCGGCGGGACGACGGAGATGGCGGTCGCCTCGATGGGCGGCGTCGTCTCGGGGACGTCGATCCGTGTCGGCGGATTCGACCTCGATTCGGCGATCCAGGAACACGTCCGGTCCGTCTACGACGTCGCGATCGGCGAGAAGTCCGCTGAAGAGGTCAAGATCGCGATCGGCTCGGCGTTCCCGGCGCCGCGCGGGAAGGCGGCGATCGTCACCGGCAGGGCGCTCGCCACCGGCGCTCCCATCGAGATCCGCGTGACCGAGGACGAGATCCGACAAGCGATGTCCGCACCCGTCGGCAAGATCGTCGAGGCGGCGAGGACGACCGTCGCCGAGGCGCCGCCCGAGCTCACCCACGACGTCCTCGAGTCCGGCATGTTCCTCACCGGCGGCGGCGGCCAGTTGCGCGGCCTGGACCTGTTGCTGTCGCAGGAGTGCGAGGTCCCCGTCCACGTGACGGAGCGCCCCCGCGAGACCGTGGTGCTCGGGCTCGGAGCGATGCTCGAGCGTCTCGAGGACTACCGGACCTCGTTCCAACTGGTTCGTCGTCGATGACGGCGTTCAGGGAACGTGGACGAGGCGCGCTACTCGAGGAACGCCTGGATCGTCCGGTCGATCAGATGGCCGAGCTCGTAGATCGCGAACGCCAACACGGCCATCGAGATCGCGACGAGGAGCACGAGGCCGATGAGCCCGAGGAGGCGGTCTCGGAGCGCCGGTCCGGTCGTCGACACCTGGAGGTACGCGTAACCCGGTGGCGGATCGCCGGGCCGCAGCGGATCCGAGATTCGAGGCGCGAGCTCCTCTTCATCGTCGCCGAACCCTAGGCTCTCGTCCGCACGCGTGCCGCGGACGGTGACCACGTAGGCGCCGACGCCGACGAGCACCGACACGAGCAACACGAGGAAGTAAGGCATCACCATCGGGAAGCGTACCCCCGCGGATGCCGCCCTACGCTCACCTTGCCCGTACCATCGGGACGTGTTCCGGTGGAAGCGTCTGCTGCTGTACGGGTCCGTCGCGGCGATCGCCGTCGCGGCGGTCACCGTCACGCTCCCCTGGTACGCGGTCGGACCCGGTCCGGCGAGAGCCGTCCAACCGCTGATCCGCTTCGACGATCGACCGAGGTACGAGTCCGAGGGGCAGTTCGTCATGACCTCCGTGCGGTACACGCAGCTCACGGGGGTCGACCTGATGCTGGCGTGGCTGGATCCGGACCGCTACGTCGTCCCGCGCTCGGACCTGTTCCCGCCCGGCGAAGGCCGTGAACAGGAGCACCGCCGCTCGATCTCGCAGATGGACACGAGCAAGCTCGACGCGGCGGCCGTCGTTCTGCGCGAGCTGTCCGACTACCCCAGGCAACACGGCGACGGGGTCCTGGTCGAGAACGTCGTCTCCGGATGCGCCGCCGACGGCGAGCTGTATCCCGGCGATCGGATCCTCGCGATCGAGGGCGAGGAGGTCGACACCTGGCGGGAGGCGAGCCGCGCGATCGAGGCCGCGCCGTCCGGCGCGACGCTCGCGTTCGACCTGTCGGTCGACGGTGAGCCCGAGAACGTCGATCTCGTCCGAGCCCCGTGCGGGGGCAGCGAGGATCCGCTCGTCGGCGTCTCGTTGATCAACAGCTTCCCGTTCGACGTGGAGATCTCGAGCGGCGAGATCGGCGGGCCCTCCGCGGGACTGATGTGGGCGCTCGGCCTGTACGACCTCTTGACACCCGGCGACCTCACCGGGGGACGGACGATCGCCGGTACCGGCCAGATCGGGATCGACGGGAACGTGGCTCCGATCGACGCTGTCGCGCAGAAGGTATCGGCGGCGGCAGACGCGGGCGCGACGGTGTTCTTGCTCCCCGCGGACAACGCCGAGGCCGCGATCGGGGCCGGGGATCATGGCCTCGAGCTCGTGCCGGTCGCCTCCTTCGACGATGCGGTCGCCTACCTGTCCGGATCGGCGGATGGCGGCGGATGATCGGGCCCGTGTTCCGAGGGACGCGATGATAGGCTGGCGCGGATCCCGCACGACCCCCTGACGGACAAAGGACCCGATGGTCGTACGCGTTCCAACGGCAGGTCCCGCCTCCGGTCGCCGTCGTGTGCTCCTGATCGTCGCCGGGGTCGTGGCCGGACTCCTGCTCGCCTTCACGGCACTGTCGGGCTTCTTCGTCGACGTGCTGTGGTTCCGCGAGGTCGGGTTCTCGGACGTCTTCTGGTCGGTCCTTCGAACGAAGGTCCTGCTCGGCGTCGCGTTCGGCGCGGCCTTCTTCGTCCTCCTGTACGCGAACCTGTGGATCGTCCGGCGCATCACCCCGAAGTACCGGGCGCTCACGCCCGAGCAGGAGGTCATCGAGCGCTACCGGATGCAGTTCGAGCCGTACATCCGCTGGTTGCTCCCGCTCTTCGCGCTCGTGATCGCCGTGTTCGTTGGCATCGGCGTCACGGGGCAGTGGCAGACATACGTGCTGTGGCGCAACGGATCGGGGCTCTCGTTCGGCAACCCGGAGCCCCTGTTCGGCCGCGACCCGTCCTTCTACGTCTTCAGCCTGCCGTGGCTGAAGTTCATGCAGGGATGGCTGTTCTCCGCGCTCGTCGGCGTGACGCTCCTCACGGCGCTCGCGCACTACCTGTGGGGTGGCATCCGTCCGCAGGCGCCCGCGATCGGCGAGAAGGTCTCGCCTCAGGTGAAGGCGCACCTGTCGGTCCTGCTGGGGCTCATCATGCTCACGAAGGCGTGGGGGTACTACCTCGGCCAGTTCGACCTGCTCACCTCGACGCGGGGCGTCGTGGTGGGGGCGTCGTACACCGACGTGAACGCGCAGCTCCCCGCGCTCCGGATCCTCGTGTTCATCGCGATCGCGTGCGCGATCCTGTTCCTCGTCAACATCCGGCTCCGGGGGTGGGCGCTGCCGGTGATCGCCGTTGGCCTCCTCGCGCTCGTGTCGATCATCGCGGGGGCCGCGTATCCGGCGTTCGTGCAACGGTTCCGGGTCGCGCCGCAGGAGTTCCAGCGCGAGCAGCCGTTCATCGAGGACAACATCGAGGCGACCCGGCGAGCGTTCCAGCTGGACAGCATCACGACGCAGGCGCGCCCGCTCGGCGACTCGGTCACGGCCGAGGACGTCGAAGGCAACGAGGCCACGATCTCGAACATCAGGCTGTGGCGTCCCGACGTCCTGCGCGACAACTTCACGTCGCTGCAGCGGTTCCGGTCCTACTACGAGTTCAACGACGTCGACGTGGACCGCTACGAGATCGACGGACAGCGACGGGTCCTGATGGTGTCGGCCCGAGAGGTCAGCCAGGACGGCATCCCCGAGGGCGGTGCGACGTGGCAGAACGTCCATCTCGTGTACACGCACGGGTTCGGGGCGGTGACCTCGCAGGTGAACACCTCGACGACCGAGGGGCAGCCGATCTTCACGCTGCAGGACATCCCTCCGGTCGGCGAGCCCGCCTTCGAGGGCAACGGGCAGCGCGTGTACTACGGGGAGGGTGCCCCCGGCGACGCGGCGTTCGTCGTCGTCGACACCGGCGCCCAGGAGCTCGACTACCAGGGGACGGCGACGGACGATCAGGAACAGGTGAACTTCACCTACGACGGCGACGGCGGCATCCCGGTCGGCGGGCTGTTCCAGCGGGCGCTCTTCGCCTGGCGGTACCGAGACGTGAACCTGCTGATCTCCGGCCTGATCGAGGGCGACAGCCGGATC
>DATFEU010000194.1:0-4507 GCA_035250725.1 Actinomycetota bacterium | reverse complement strand
AGTCCTCGAGCTGCGGGGCGTCTCCCGGCAGTTCGGCGCGGTCCGAGCGCTGACGGACGTCAGCTTCGACTGCCGCGCCGGGGAGGTGCACGCGGTCGTGGGCGAGAACGGCTCCGGGAAGTCGACCCTCCTCGGGATCGCCAGCGGGTTCGTCGAGCCCGACACCGGCACGGTCAGGATCGGCGGCAAGCCCCTGCGTCGCGACTCCCCCGCCGACGCCCGCAGGCTCGGCCTGGCGATGGCCTACCAGGACACGTCGCTCATCCTGGCCCAGCCGGTCAAGAACAACTTGTACCTCGCGGCCCCGCCCGACCGGAGGCCGCCGTTCTGGCGCCGGAAGAAGTGGGCGCGCCGTGTCCTGCGCGAGCTCGACCTCGAGCTCCAACTGTTCCCCGATGCGCCCGCCGGAACGCTCACCCTGGCCGAACGCCAGCTCTTCGAGGTGGCCAAGGCGTTGGTCGTCGACCCGAAGGTCCTCCTGCTCGACGAGCCCACGACCGCCCTCGGCCCTCACGAGGTCGAGGCGCTCCACCGAACGGTGGCGGCGTGCAGGGAGCGGGGCGTGGGGGTCGTCTACGTGAGCCATCGGCTGCCCGAGGTGATCGAGGTCGCCGACCGGATCACCGTCTTGCGGGATGGCCGGAGCCAGGGGACGTTCGAGGCGAGCACGACCGGCGAGTCGGCGCTCGTCGACCTGATCGTCGGCCGCCCGTTCGAGGCGGCCTTCCCGCCGCCCTCAGAGGCGGCGCGCGAGGAGCGCGAGATGCTCGTCGTCGACGGCCTCCAGGGCCAGTCGTTCGGACCCGTGAGCTTCACGCTCGCGGCGAGGGAGATCGTCGGGATCGCGGGCGCGGAGGGCAACGGCCAGCCCCAGCTCTTCGACTGCCTGTCGGGCCGGCAGCCGCCCCGAGCCGGACGGGTCGTGTGCGACGGCAAGGAGCTCATGCTGATCTCGACGCACGAGGCCGTGAAGCGCGGGATCATGCTGCTTCCCGGCGACCGCAAGCACGAGGCGCTGATGCCCGTGCTCGGTGTGCGGGTGAACACCACGATCCAGTCGCTCCGCCGGTTCGGCGTGGCGGGGTTCCTGCGGCGGCGGAAGGAGCGCAGGGTTGTCGAGGAGCTCATCTCCCGGCTCGAGATCCGGACGCCCTCGATCGAGCAGCCGGTGCAGTTCCTCTCGGGCGGCAACCAGCAGAAGGTCGCGGTCTCGCGATCGTTCCTCAAGGAGCCCGCCGTCATCCTCGCGTACGAGCCCACGCAGGGTGTCGACGTCGGGTCCCGGTTCGACATCTACGCGGCGCTGCGATCCCGGAGCGACGCCGGCACCGCGCTGCTCGTCAAGTCGAGCGACCCCCTCGAGCTCTCCGGCCTGTGCGACCGGGTCCTGGTGATGTCGCGCGGGCAGATCGTCGAGGAGATCCCGGGCGACGAGCTCGACGAGCTCAGGATCGTCGAGGCGATCGTCCGCGGTCCCGGCATGTCGCGCGCGGGGCGGTCCCCGCTCGGCGCGGCCGTGCCGAAGGCTCCCAGCCACCGGAGCGGCGTGTGACCTCGCGATCCGAGTCCGCCCGGCTCGCGGTCCGCAAGGTCCTCCGGGATGCACGGGACAAGAACAAGTGGCGCAAGATCGTCCGGTTCCGTCTCTGGATGCCGGTCGCGCTGCAGATCCTGCTGATCGTCGTCGTCGCCCTCTACACGACGTCGCGGTTCCCCGGGTTCATCAACGCGACGAACATCGCGAGCATCCTGGTCCTCGCGGCTCCGCTCGCGGCGGTCGCGATCGGCCAGACCCACGCGCTGCTCGTCGGCTACCTCGACCTGTCGGTCGGGGCGATGGTGACGTTCGGCGTCGTGCTCGCCTCGTTCCTGATCGGCCCCGACGCGACGGGGCTCGAGATCCTCCTCGGCGTGGGGGCGATCTTCCTCGCGGCGCTCGTCCTCGGACTCATCAACGCCGGCCTGGTCCTCGGGGTCAAGATCCCGTCGATCATCGCCACGCTCGCCACGCTCAGCATCCTGAACGGCATCTCGCTCACGCTCCGCGAGTCGCCGGAAGGCGTCATCAACGACGGCTTCACGTCGTCGGTGGGGACGGAGCTCGGGCCGATCCCCATCATGTTCCTCGTCGTCCTCGCGGGTGCGGGGGCACTCGACTACTGGCTCCACGCGCGGGGCACCGGCCTGCAGACGCGATCGGTCGGGTTCGACGAGCGGTCGGCCAAGCGGAGCGGTGTGCGCACGACCTGGGTCCGCGGCCGGGCGCTCGTGCTGTCGGCGTTGTTCGCCGCCCTCGCGTCCTTCTTCGTGATGACGCGGTCGGGCATCGGGAACGCGACGATCGGCGACAGCTATGCGCTCGAGAGCATCACGGCCGCCGTGCTCGGCGGGGCCGCGCTCTCGGGGGGGAGAGCGACGTTCCTCGGCGCGGTCGTGGCGTCGGTCCTCCTCGCGTTGATCCTCACGGTCCTCCCCTTCCTCGGACTCACCGGCGAGTACGGCCTGATCGTGATCGGGGTGCTCGTGGTGATCGGGATCGCCCTGTACCAGCTCTCGGACATCAAGGAGCTCGTGAAACGGAACTACAAGCGGGCGCGCCGGCTCGTGATCGGGAGCCGTCCGCCGAAGGCCGCCGAGATCCCCGACCTCTATCCCCCGGGCACCGACTTCTCGGTGCCGCCGACGGGGCGGACGCTGATCCGGGGCGGGACCGTGCTGAGCCTCGACCCGGAGCTCGGCGATCTCGAGAACGGCGACGTCCTCGTCGAGGGCGACCGGATCGTCGCCGTCGGGTCGAACCTGTCGAACGGCGAGGTCGAGACGATCGATGCATCGGGGATGATCATCATGCCCGGGTTCGTCGACTCCCACCGTCACATCTGGGAGGGCCTGCTCCGCAACATCGGGACGGACGTCCCCCTCGAGGGCAGGACGAGCTACATCTCGTTCGTCCTGCACAAGCTCGCGCCGGCGTTCCGGCCCGAGGACGCGTACATCGGCAACCTCGTCTCCGCCCTGGGGGCGATCGACGCGGGGATCACCACGCTGCTCGACTGGTCGCACATCCAGGGGTCCCCCGCCCACACCGACGCGGTGATCCAGGCGCTGAAGGACTCGGGGCTGCGCGCGGTGTTCGCCTACGGGTTCCCATGGTGGGGCAAGTGGGAGGAGCGCCAGCCGAGCTGGTTCGTACGCGCCGCCACCGAGTACTTCTCCACCAAGGACCAGAAGCTGACGCTCGCGCTCGCCGCGCCCGGTCCGGAGTTCACCGACTTCGAGGTGTCCCGCGACCACTGGAAGCTCGCCAGGGAGGCCGACGCGCGCATCACGACGCACGTCGGCGTCGGCAGCTACGGCCAAGACGGGAAGGTCCAGGAGTTCGGCGAGGCGGGCCTGCTCGGCCCCGACACCACGTACATCCACTGCACGACGCTGAACGACACCGAGATCCAGATGATCGTCGACACGGGGGGCACGGTATCGCTGGCGTCGCCCGTCGAGATGATGATGGGACACGGGATGCCGCCGATCCAGAAGTTCCTCGATCGGGGCCTGCGACCGAGCCTGTCCGTCGACGTCGAGACGAACGTCCCCTCCGACATGTTCAACCAGATGCGCTCGGTCCTGTCGCTGCAGCGCGCGATGGCATCCGGTCAGGGGAAGACGCCGGTGTCGACGCGCGAGGTGCTCGCGTTCGCGACGATCGAGGGCGCGCGGGCCAACGGGCTGGACTCGAAGGTCGGGACGCTCACGCCGGGAAAGCAGGCGGACCTGATCATGCTGCGGACCGACCGCATCAACGTCACACCGCTGAACGACCCGGTGACCGCGGTCGTCGCGGGGATGGACACGGGTAACGTCGACACGGTGATGATCGGCGGCCGGGTGATGAAGCGGCACGGGGAGCTGCTCCACGTCGACTGGCCGGCGGTCCGACGGATGGCCGCCGAGTCGCGGGACCACGTGATCGCGCGATCGGGCTTCAAGCTTCCGGGTATCTGAGGGGGAGTATCGTGGCGCCAGCGGTGAGGGGGAGCATGGCGGGAGAGCTCGGCGACATCGGCTCCCGGCTCCGCGAGGAACGCGAACGGGCGAGCATCAGCCAGCGCGAGCTCGCGCGCCGGCTCGGCGTCTCGGCGAGCCTGATCTCGCAGATCGAGTCCGGCCAGTCCAAGCCCTCGGTGAGCACGCTGTACGCGATCGTCACCGAGCTCGGCGTCTCGCTCGACTACGTGTTCCGCGTTCACGAGCACGAGCTGTCGCTCGCGACCGCGGTCGGCGCCGACGACGAGACCGACGTCGCCGCGGCGCCGGTCGTCCGTCCGGCCGAACGCCACGTGGTCGAGCTCGACTCGGGCGTGACGTGGGAGCGCCTGACGAGCCACCAACACGAGGACGTCGACTTCCTCCACGTGATCTACGACGTGGGCGGGTCCTCCGCGCCGGACGAGCGACTGATGCGTCACCCCGGCCGCGAGTACGGTCACGTGATCTCCGGACGGCTCGG
>DATFEU010000176.1:0-2667 GCA_035250725.1 Actinomycetota bacterium | reverse complement strand
GGCGCGCCGCCCGAGGTCGTCGGCGCTTCGTCGCGGGATGATGGAGGCATGCTGAGCCTCCGCGGCAACCTGCTGATCGCCAGCCCGTCGCTCGCCGACCCGAACTTCCACCGGACGGTCGTCCTGGTCGGCCACCACGACGAGGCGGGCGCCGTCGGCGTCGTCCTGAACCGCGAGAGCGAGGTCGAGGTGGCCGAGGCCGTCCCGCCGCTCGCGGGGCTCGTGGAGCCGGGCGCGCGGCTGTTCTTCGGCGGGCCGGTCGAGATGCAGGCCGCGGTCGTCGTCGCGGACTTCGAGCACCCGGAGCGGGCGAACGTGGTGGCGTTCGAGTCCATCGGGTTCCTGCCCGAGGAGACCGACGCCGACGAGCTCGGAGGCCTTAGGCGCGCGCGGGTGTTCGCCGGCTACGCGGGGTGGGGCGCGGGCCAGCTCGAGGCCGAGATGGAGGAGGGCTCATGGATCGCCGAGCCGGCGGTCGGCGCGGACGTGTTCACCGAGGAGCCCGATGAGCTCTGGAGCGGCGTGCTGCGGCGGAAGGGGCCGCGGTACCGGCTGATCGCGACGATGCCGCCCGACCCGTCGATGAACTAGGCGGTCGTCGCGGAGGAACCGGCGGCGGCCGAATCCGGCAGTTCGTTCGCGCGGGCACCGAGCGACGGGCCCGCTCGATACCGCGTGCCGTCGGGACGGAACCAGTCGATCTCGCCGTCGGGTCTCCGCCGCATGGACCAGCCGTGTTCGTGGACGAGTCGATGGTGGAACGAGCAGATCAGGGCGAGGTTGTCGAGTTCGGTTCTCCCGCCGTGGCGCCACCATCGGACGTGGTGCGCCTCGGTGAACCGTCGCATCCCACATCCCGGGAAGCGACACTCGCGATCTCGGTAGCGGACCTGTCGGAGCATCCACGCAGAAGGCTCCCGTCTCGCGCGACCCAGTCCGATGACGTTGCCCACGCGGTCCTCCAGCACGACCTGCGTCCTGGCGTTGCAGAGGGCTCGGCGCACCGACGCCGGATGGATCACGGGGCCGTCCTCCACCTCGCAGCCGCCGGTGCCCTCTTCCAGGCCCTGGGCCTGCGCGTGGATCACCACCGTGGCCCGGTCCGGGTCGGCGTCGGCCGCGATCCGAGCCGAGCACATCGCGATGAGCGCGTCGGCCCGCCGCGCGTCCGCGCCGTTCATGGCCTCATCATCCGGCATGGCCGGGATGGTTCGGGCGAGGCGCTCGAGCGCTCGGGCCACGACGGCGCCTTCGGCGGCAGGCAGCTCCGCCTCGAGCGCGAAGCGGCGTCCCTCGTCGAAGTACCACCAGCCCAGCGACCGCGCGCGAGCGGGCTCGACGACATCCTCCTGCACGGCCCGGTCCTCGAGGTCACCCCGGCGGCGGATCGCTCCGCACGAGACGCGCCGGGCCCACACGATGAGACGCTCTTCGGACGCAGGCGCCGCGAACCGCGCAAGCTCGACCACCTTGTCGATGCCGAGCACGCCACTCGAAAGAGCGTGCGCGAGCTGGGGAAGCCGCTCCAAGGCGTGGGCGGCGGCGATCCATCGGCGCGACTTCCAATCCGAAAGCCCGTACCGGATCGAGAGGAAGTGCGCCGGATCGCGCGCGCCCTGCTCGCGCCACGCTTGCGACCCCACGAGGCGAACGATCGAGGAGAGGAGCTCGCGGTGCGCCGACCCCACCCGCGCGTGTGCCTCATCCACGGCATGGATCGGTGGCGTTGTATCGAACATACGTTCGTAGCGTACGAGGCCGCGACGAGCAGGTCTGTGAAATCGGTCACGTTCGGCGGGGATCTCTGGCCGCGGACGGAGGCCCGACGTCCGCGGACGGAGGCCCAACGTCCCGCGGACGGGCTAGGCTCCGACGCCATCCTCGAAGCCCGCGATGGGAGGCCCGATGGCATCGGAGACGTTCACGTTCTACATCCAGCCCTGGTACCGCAAGTCGCCGTTCTTCGAGGCCACGAAGCGGCACGGATGCAAGAGCTGGGGCGTGTACAACCACATGCTGCTCCCCACGCTGTACGAGGATCCGGTCTCCGAGTACTGGGCGCTCCTGAACGACGTCACGCTCTGGGACGTCTCGGTCGAACGGATCGTCGAGATTACCGGGCCCGACGCCTTCGAGTTCACGAACCTGCTCACCTGCCGCGACCTGTCGGCGTGCGCGGTGGGGCAGTGCAAGTACGCGATCCTCACCGCCCGGCGCGGCGGGATCGTGAACGACCCCGTGCTCCTGCGGCTCGAGGAGGACCGGTTCTGGCTCGCGCTCGCGGACTCGGACGCATTGCTCTACGCGAAGGGGGTGGCGGCGTTCGCGGGCATGGACGTGGGCCTCGACGAGCCCGACGTCTCGCCGCTCCAGGTGCAGGGGCCGAAGAGCCGGCACGTGATCGCCGACCTGTTCGGAGAGGAGGTCGCCCGGCTCCGCTACTACTTCTGTTCGGAGGCCGAGGTCGACGGCATCCCGGTCGTGGTCTCGCGGACCGGGTGGACCGGCGAGGTCGGGTACGAGATCTACCTGCGCGACGGGAGCCGCGGCGACGACCTGTTCGAGCGCGTGTTCGAGGCCGGCGAGCCGCACGGGATCCGGGTCATCGCGCCGTCGGAGGCGCGCCGGATCGAGGCCGGGATCTTCAACTTCGGCTCGGACATGCGG
>DATFEU010000163.1:0-13180 GCA_035250725.1 Actinomycetota bacterium | reverse complement strand
CATGGATAGCGGCGCTCATCCGCTCGCGTAGCGCCGAACGATCCGATGTCGAGCCCGCGCAGCATCCAGGTCGGCGTTCCACGCGCCCGAACCGTCGTGGCGGTGATCGCCGCCGCGCTCCTCTTCGCATCCCTCGTCGCGGCTCCGGTTCGAGCAGCCGACCCGGAGGAGCTGAAGAAAGCGAAGGAGGAGCTGCATCAGGCCAGGGACCGGATCCGTGCCGGCCACCAGAAGCTTCGGAAGCTCCAGCGCGAGATGAACGCGCTCGCGACCAGCATCTCGCGGACCGAGCACCGGTTGAACCACGCGAGCGAGCGGATCCTCAAGCTGCAACGGGAAACGGCCACGCTCGAGCTCGAGGCGGCTCGGCTCGAGGACGAGCTCGACGAGCGCAACCGCGAGGCCTACATGATGGGGAGCGCCCCCGTGCTCTACGTGCTCACGGCCTCGTCCGCAGCGGAGGCCGCAGCTAGGCTCGGGTTCCTGAACGAGATGAGCCGGCGCGACGAGGTCCTAGCCGCCGAGGTGGCGGTCACGAGCCAGCTCCTCGTGACCGCTCGTGCGGGAATCGCCCGTGCCTGGCAGGTCACCGAGATCGGCCGGCTGCGCCTCGAGGCAGATCGGACGGCGCTCGCGAAGAAGATGGCGCGGTTCCGCGGGCTGATCGCCGAACTCCACGTCCGCGTCGAGGAGATCCAGTACGAGATCTCGCAGCTGCGGCCGTTCGCCGTGTGCCCCATCGACGGCCCGCATGCGATCGCCGACGACTTCGGCATCTGGGTGCACCGCTCGAAGCAGCGAGGCGGCGACCACGTCCATCAGGGTAACGACATCTACGCGGCAACGGGCACACCGATCGTCGCACCGTTCGATGGCACGGCCGTGGACTCGACGAACGACCTAGGCGGGATCGCGGTGAGCGTGTACGGCGAGTTCGGCTACGTCTACAACGCCCACCTCTCTCTGCTGGGCGAGCTCGGCCTCGTCGAGAAGGGCGACGTGATCGGATACGTGGGTGCGACGGGCAACGCCGGGGGGCCGCACGACCACTTCGAATGGCATCCCGACGGCGGCAAGGCCGTGGACCCGCACGACTTCCTGATGATGGTGTGCTCCGGCCCGCTCATGACCTTCTAAGGTCGAGGACCACTGGCCGCGGACAGCCAGCCGATCCTGTTTTCGCGATAGCGTGTGGGCCCGTGGGCGGCCGTCGTCTCCTCATCCTGCTCGTCCTCTCCGCCGCGATCGGGATCCCGGCCGGCGTGCATTCGGTCACATGTGCGAACGGGTCGTGCGGGGACCGGACCGAACGTGCGTCTCTCGTCCCGTTCTGCCCCCTCCCGATAGAGCTCAGGGAACGCCTCGTGAACGGCTACCGGGAGGAGCGGTCGCCGGACGTGCTCGGCGTGGCGACCGAGATGCCGATCGTGACCTCCGATGACGGCGGACCGACCGCGTGGCCGGGCGTCGGGAAGTCGTCCGACGACCGGGTGCCGATGGTCTTCTGGGGCGCTGGCGTCGCGCGCACGGATCTGCCCGACGGGGTCGGCCTCGATTCGATCGCGCCAACCGTGAGCGAGGCGCTCGGGTTCGAACGTCCCTTCCCGGAGGTGCGCTCGGGGCTGGCGACGCCCGGCGTGGCGAGCGGGGAACGACCGAGCCTCGTCCTCCTCGTGGCGTGGAAGGGTGTCGGCTCGTCCGACCTCGCGTCGGCCGCGGGTCGCGACTGGGCCTACCTCCGGTCGCTCCTACAGGAAGGTGCGGGGACGCTCGACGCGACCACCGGCTCGTTGCCGGTCGATCCCGTCGCGACCCTCACGACGATCGGCACCGGTGGGCTCCCATCGCAGCACGGCATCACCGGGTCCGTCATCCGCAACGACGAGGGACGGGTCGTCCGGGCCTACGGACCAGACGCTCCAGTCACGGTGATCGCGACCCTCGCGGACGACCTCGATCACGCGGCGCCATCGAGCCTCGTCGGCGCGGTGCTGACCGCAGACCTCGATCGCGGGATCGTGGGCGACGGCTGGTACCGCCACGGCGACCCGGTGGACGCGGTGATCGGCGAGAGCGGGCGGGCACCGTCCGCTGTGAGGGCGCGCCTCGCGACCGGCTACGGCGCAGACGAGGTCGCAGACGTGCTCGCGGTGGTCCTGGATGGGGACGTCCGGTCTCTCGACCGCTGGACCCGACGGATCGTGGCCGATGCGGAACTCGCGACGGACGGCTCGGCCCTCGTCGTCGTCGCCGGCACCGGATCGCGGGAATACGACCGGACCGCGGTCCCCGACTCGGGATTGCGCTCGGCCGTCGAGGCGGCAGTTCCCGGCGACGCCCAATCGGTCGAGCGTGTCGTCCCCGGTGGTTTCTTCCTGGACCAGAACGTGCTCCGCCACGAACGGGTCACGGGTCTCGTAGCGGTCGAAGCCATGCGTTCGGCGACTGCGGCCGGAGGACGAGCGATGCTCACCGACGCCTTCCAGGGGTTCGCCGTCTCGTTCGCGAGGTACTGCTAGGTGTCCTCGACCGCACGCCCGGCGCCGCTGGCACGTCCCTCGACCCTCGCGAGCGTCTTGGTGCTCCTCACGGCGACCGCGGTCGCCGTGCGCTGGACCGACCTCGAGAGCATCGACTGGATCCGGACCTTCGTCGTCATCTTCGGGTCGCTGCTGGTTCAGGCGCTTCCGTTCGTCGTGATCGGCGCGCTCGCCGCCGCGCTGGTGGAGGTCTTCGTGCCGGTCTCCGCACTCGAACGGCTCGGGCGGCTCCCGCGCCCGCTGCAGCTCCCGGCAGCGGCGCTCGCGGGCATCCTCTTCCCGATCTGCGAGTGCGGCTCCGTCCCCGTCGCGCGGCGACTGATGCTCCGAGGGCTCGTGCCGTCCGCGGCGATCACGTTCATGCTCGCCGCCCCGGTCCTGAACCCCGTGGTGATCGCCTCCACGTTCGTCGCGTTCCGCGGTCGGACGACGCTGTGGACGATGGTGGCGGGACGGTTCGTCCTCGGCATGCTCGTCGCCATGGCCGTCGGCTGGGTGATCGGAGATCGGACGAAGGAACAGCTGTTGAAGCGCCGACCGGACGACGCGCGGGGGCTCGAGCTGGAACGGCCCGAGGCCCGGTGGCGCCGCTTCTTCGTCCACCTTGGTGACGACTTCCTGTTCATGGCGCGGTACCTGCTGCTCGGCGCCACGATCGCGGCCGCGATCCAGACCTTCCTCCCGGCCTCGCTCCTCACCGGGCTGGCCGACCTCCCCGTCCTGAGCGTGCTCGCGATGATGGGCCTCGCGGTACTCCTGTCCCTGTGCTCGGAGTCCGACGCGTTCGTGGCCGCGTCGTTCGTGCAGTTCAGCCCGTCGGCGCAGCTCGGATTCCTCGTCCTCGGTCCCATGGTGGACATGAAGCTGGTGGCCCTCTACGCGGGGACGTTCCGGCGCGGGTTCGTGCGGACCGTGGTGGTCGCGGCGTCGGCGGCGACGCTCGTCGGCGCGCTATGGATCGGCGTGGTGCTCGGATGAGCAACATCGTCGCCGTCCGCGCCGTCCAGCACCTGGATGCAACTCCTCCGAGGCGATGGAGCTATGCCGGGCTCGCCGGAGCCTTCGTGCTCACCGCGTGGGCCGGTCTGTTCTGGTTCCTGTGGCTCTCGGGCCGCGACGCGTTCTTCCTCTCGAGCCGGACCGACTGGATCGTGCCCGTCGCGGCGGTGCTGCTCACCGCGGCAACGGTCGGGCGACTCGTGTCCGCTCACGTCCGTTCGCCCGACCCGATCTCCGTGCGGGAGCTTTGGATCGCAGGCCTGTTGGTCCTACCCGTCGTCTTGATCCTCGCGTCGCCGCCAGCGACGCTGGGGACATTCTCCGCCGGCAAGCGCGCCGACTTCGCAGGCGCCGGGTTCGCGACCTCAGCGAACGACATCGGAGACGGGGCCCTCACACTCGTGGACGTGGCCGCGGGCCAGACGAGCCCCGAGGGCGAGCGGGCGCTCGCCGCACGAGCCGGCGAGACGGTTCGATTCGTCGGCTTCGTCACGCGGTACGACGACACCCCCGCCGACGAGTTCGTCCTCACGCGCTACGTGGTCTCCTGCTGCGTCGCCGACGCGATGATCGCGTCGGTCCGAACTGTGAACGTCACGCCGGGAGTGTTCGCGGACGACGCATGGGTTGAGGTGACGGGAACGATCTACCCGGTAGGCCGGGAGGTCATCGTGAATGCCGCCACGGTGCGCGAGGTAGAACGTCCGGAGCGGCCGTACCTCACCCCCTGAGGGTAGCGGCCGCCTGATCTTCGCCCCTGATAGCGGGCGGTCGCGCCAGAGACGCTTGGCCGCCAGAGACCGTTCCGGTGCGGCCGACCGGGCGCATCCGCAGCGTCGCGAGCCCGTCCCGCCGACGTGTACGGACACCCGGACGACGACGCGGCGGCGACCGTTGCTGAGACGCTCGGGGAGATCCTGAGGAAATGAAAGAGCCCGGAGGACCAGCGGCGCTCTCCGGGCTCCTGCGTCTGTGCTGGTAGGTGGTGTCGGAGACAGGATTTGAACCTGCACGGGCCGCAAGGCCCACTAGGCCCTCAACCTAGCGCGTCTACCAAGTTCCGCCACTCCGACGAGATGGCGATTCTAGCAATCGGTCCCGGGTGGTCCCGCGAGCTACAGCGCCCAGGAGAGCCAGAACCGCCGAGCTACAGCTGCCAGGAGAGCCAGAACGTGGACATGCCGAAGATCACGGCCGTGGCCACGGTGATCTTGTCGAGCCGCCGCTCGAGGGCCGTTCCCCCGGTGAGCTGCGACGTCCCGCCGAACATGTCGGACAGGCCGCTGCCCCTGCCCGAGTGCAGCAGGATGAACACGATCAGGAACAGGCTCGAAAGCACGCAGAGCACGAGCGCGATGATGTCGAACACGGCTGCTCAGTGTAGCGGCTCTACCCGACCGCGTCGGTATCGATGATCGCCCGGTCTTCGAGTGGGAAATGGCACGCCGCGACCTGGCCACGGTGGTGGGGCCTGAGCTCGGGGTCGTCCTCGCTGCACTTCGGGAACTGCGCGTTCGGGCACCGGGGGTGGAACCGGCATCCCGAGGGCGGGTCGATCGGGCTCGGGACGTCGCCTTCGAGGATGATCCGCTTCTTCGCGGCTGCCAGATCCGGGTCCGGGATCGGAACCGCGGACAACAGAGCGCCCGTATAGGGGTGCTTCGGGTTCTGGTAGAGCGTCATCCCCTCGGCCATCTCGACGATCTTCCCCAGGTACATGACCGCGACCCGGTCCGAGACGTGCTTCACGACCGACAGATCGTGCGCGATGAAGAGGTACGTAAGGTTGAACTCTTCCTGGAGGTCCTCGAGCAGGTTCAGCACCTGGGCCTGGATCGAGACATCGAGCGCCGACACCGGCTCGTCGCACACGATCAGCTTCGGGCGAAGCGCGAGCGCCCTGGCCACGCCGATCCGCTGCCGCTGGCCGCCCGAGAACTCGTGGGGGAACCGGTTGTAGTGCTCGGGGTTGAGACCCACCAGCTCCATGAGCTGCTGCACCTCACCCTTGATCTTGCCGCGCGCGACCGTGCGGTGGAGCCGGAAGGGCGCCCCGATGATCGCCCCGACCGTCTTCCTGGGGTTCAATGACGCGTAGGGGTCCTGGAAGATCATCTGCATCTCGCGGCGGAGGGCGCGTAACTGCCTCCCCTTGGCGTTCGTGATGTCCTCGCCGTCGAACTCGATCGAGCCCTCGGTCGCGTCGTACAGGCGCATCACCACGCGCGCGAGCGTGGACTTGCCACACCCGGTCTCACCGACGAGCCCGACCGTCTCGCCCTTCTTCACCTCGAGATCGACCCCGTCCACGGCGTGGACGTTGCCGATCCGCTTCTGGATCAGGATCCCCCGAGTGATCGGGAACAGCTTGCGGACGCCGCGCAGCCGGATCAGCGGCGTCTCGGACGTCGTCGGCTCGGGTTCGGCTCGTTCGCTGACCTGGATGCTCATGCCCTCGCCACGACCTCCTCGCGGAAGATCCGCTCCTTGTCGGCCAGCGAGAGGTGGCAGCGCGACGCGTGGTGGCCATCGGACGGAAGGAGCTCCGGGACCTCCTCGCGGCACTTGTCGAACACGTAGGGACACCGCGGGTGGAAGGCGCACCCCGACGGGACGAAGATCAGGGACGGAGGGAGCCCGCGGATCGGGTTCAGGCGCTCGCGCTCTCCCGTCTCGTCGAGCCGCGGGATCGACGAGAGCAGGCCCCACGTGTACGGCATCTGGGCGTTGTAGTAGATGTCTCGCCGGTCCCCCGCCTCCACGATCTTGCCCGCGTACATCACCTGGATGTGGTCGCAGTGCTCGGCGACCACCCCGAGGTCGTGCGTGATGATCACGACCGCGGCGTTGAACTCCTGCTTCAGCCGGTCCAGGAGGTCCAGGATCTGCGCCTGCACCGTCACGTCGAGCGCGGTGGTCGGCTCGTCGGCGATCAGCAGGTCCGGGTTCAGCGAGAGCGCCATCGCGATCATCGCTCGCTGGCGCATGCCGCCGGAGAACTCGTGGGGGAACTGATCGGCGCGCTCGTCCGGGCGCGGGATCCCGACTCGCCGCAGCATCTCGACCGCCTGGTCGCGCGCCTCGGCCTTCGAGACCTTGTGGTGCGTGCGGACGGCCTCGGCGATCTGGCTCCCGACCTTGTAGTAGGGATGCAGCGACGTCATCGGGTCCTGGAAGATCATCGAGATCTTCTCGCCCCGCACGTGGCGCATCTCGTCCGGAGGCAGCGTCAGCAGGTCCTGGCCGCGGAACAGGATCTCGCCCTCGATCTGCGCCTGCTCGCGCCGGATGAGCCCCATCACGGTCAGGAACGACACGCTCTTGCCCGACCCCGACTCTCCGACGACGCCGAGCGTCTCGCCCTCGAGCAGCGTGAACGAGACCCCGTCGACCGCCTTGACGAGACCGTCGTCGGTCGGGAAGTGGACGCTGAGGTTCCTGACCTCGAGGAGCGGTTCCGTCACCTACGTGTACCTCACGCGCGGATCGAGGAACGCGTAGGCCACATCGACGACGAGGTTCGCGATCGCGAAGAAGAACGCTCCGAAGATCGTGACCCCCATGACCGACGGGAAGTCGGTGTTGTAGATCGCCTGCACGGCGTACTGCCCGATCCCCGGAAGGTTGAAGACCGTCTCGGTGATCACGGCCCCGCCCAGCAGCGTCGCGAGGTCGAGGCCGAACATCGTGACCACCGGCGTGAGCGCGGCCCGCAGCCCGTGCCGGTAGATGACCCGCTTCTCGGACAGGCCCTTGGCCCGGGCCGTGCGGATGTAATCCTCCCCCATCGACTCGATCAGGTTCCCGCGGACCATCCGGGCGTAGAAGGCGGCGAACGCGAACGCAAGCACGATCCACGGGAGGATGAAGATGCCCTGGAACACGGCCTCGAGCACGGTCGTGCCGATCGGGATCCCGGAGGACGGCGCCCACCCTAACTTGAACCAGAAGATGTACAGGAAGAGGTACCCGAGCCAGAACACCGGCGCCGACACGCCCATCAAGGCGAAGACCATCGCCCCCCGGTCGAGGGCGCTCCCACGCCGGACGGCGGAGATGATGCCGATCGGGATCCCGATCAGCACCCAGATCACGGCCGCGCCGAGCGCCAGGGTGATCGTCACCGGCAGCCGGGAGAAGATCTCCTCCTTCACCGGGACGAAGTTCGCGTACGAGTAGTAGACGTCCTCGTTCAGGAACAGACCCGGCCACGGGATCAGGCCCTTCGCGAACCTGCCGTACTGCACATAGACGGGCTGATCGAGGCCGAACGCCTTGCGGGCGGCTTCGATGTTCTCGGGCGTCGTCTGCCGCCCCACTGCGCGGCGGGCCGGATCGGCCGCGGGCAGCTTGACGAAGATGATGAACGTGATCAGCGACACGACGAACAGGACCAGGATCATGAACAGCGTCCGGCGGATCAGGTACCGGCCCATCGCGACCTCCGAGTCTACTCCTACCCAGGAAGGGGAGCCGCTCCCGGAGCGGCCCCCCTTCCTGCGGTTCCCTGCCTCGTTCTTGCGGTTCCCTGCCCTCTGGCCTAGGCCTCGAACGTGGACGGATCGAGGGCCATCTTGTCCCAGGCCGCCAGGCCGGCGAACTGGTCGAACGTGTAGCTCAATACCCGTTGCGAAGTGATGTCGACGTTGTTGTCGAAGACGTACGGAACGAACGGCACCACTTCCTCCATCAGCATCCGGTCGATGTCCGCCCAGCAGGTGACCCGCTCGTCACCGGTGAGGTTCGAGCATTCCGCCATCGCGTCGTCGACGCTCGGCACCTCCGTGACGTCGTAGTCGTACTCCTGCAGGGTCTCCGGGCTCGCGCCCACCAGCGACCGGTTGCAGCAGCTCGGGAAGATCGCCGCAGCACCGAACAGCGGCGGTCCGAACGTGTACGCGTCCGGGAAGTCCTTGCCCCACCCGGGCGCCAGGCAGATGCCCATGTGGCTGGCGGGGTCCCCGCACTTCGTGTACATCGTCGTCCGCTCGAACGCCTTGACGTCGAGCGTGATCCCGAGCGGCTCCAGGTTCTGCTGGATCAGGGCCGCCTGGTTCGGGTACGGATCGGCCTCGTCCGTGATCGCCAGAACTCCGTCGCAGACCGGGTCGTCGCAGACCCCGTCGCCGTCCGAGTCGTAGACGGATGCCGCCATCGCCTCCTGAGCCGCGGCGACGTCACCGGCGCTGTTCGGCGTCGCGTACGGGTCGTAGTCCGCGAGGAGGTTGTTCGTCAGGCCGTCGGTGATGATGTGTCCGGCGATCGTGCCGGCAGACTCACCACCGCGGAACTGCCGCATCCCGGCCTTGTCGATCGCCAGGTTGACCGCCTTGCGCACGTTGACGTCGTCGAACGGCGGCTCGGCCACGTTGAACTCCAGGTACCGCACCACGTCGTCCTGGTTGATGTGCAGGAACGGCTGCAGGGTGGGGTCGGTGGAGTACTGGCGGAGCAGCGGCGCGGGCACGAGCCCGTCCACCACGGCGTCCAGCTCGCCGGCCACGACCTTGTTGAACGTGTCCTGCTCGTCGCCGCCGATCGTGACGTTGATCGCGTCCGGGTACGCCGGGCGCAGTCCGTCGGTCGCCGGGTCGTAGGACGGGTTACGGACGAGCTGGATCGACTGACCCGGCTCGTACCCCGCAACCGGCGTCTGCTCGTCGGCCGGCAGCGAGAAGTCGACCGCGTCGATGCCGAGGAACATGTACGGGCCGGTCGACACCATGAACCGACCGTAGTCCTTGTCGTGCCCCTCGGCCGCGCCCATCCGCTCGTCCGGGTCGTCCGGCGGGATCGGGTTGCTCGCCGACAGCGCGAACAGGAACGGGAGCTCGCCGGCCGGCTTGGTGAGCGTCACGACCAGTGTGCTGTCGTCCGGAGCCTCGAGACCGGTGATCGTGTCCGCCTCGCCCGCCCCGAACTCGTCGAACCCCTCGATGATGGAGTAGTAGAAGCTGTACCCGCCGACGTTCGCCTTCGGGTTCGCCTCACGCTCCATCGTCCGGATGAAGTCCCCCGCCGTCACCTGCACGTCCTCGAAGGGCGGCGAGTAGAAGACGCCGCTCTTCAGCGTAAACGTGTACGTCAGGCCGTCCGAGGAGACCTCCGGGTGATCGGTCGCGATGTCGGGCACGAGCTCGGCCCCGCCCTCGGCGGTCGTGTTGCCCGTGTAGCCCATCAGCGCCCGGACGAGGCAGCACCGGTAGTACTCCCACGTCACCGAGTAGTACGACTTGTTCGGGTCGAACCCGGCGTCGACGTCGCCCAGCTGAGCGAGGTTGAGCGTCCCGCCCTGTTGGAACTCGCCGGTTCCCGTCGCCCCGGTCTCGGCCGTGTCGCCGGTGGCCCCGGTGTCCCCGCCGTCGTCGCCTCCACAGGCGACGGCGACGAGCCCGAGGACGGCGACGAGCGCCAATACCTTGAGATATCGCCTCACAGAACCCCCTCTCCGAAAACCCTGTTACGGCCCCCGGACCCGCCCTTGCCGGGCCGGGGTCAGTACCTCACGCGCCTGACGTCCCTCCTTTCGATGAGCTTGCCTCAGACACTAGATACGCTCAGCCGCCGGTCTTGGGATCGAGGGCATCGCGGAGCCCGTCGCCCACCAGGTTGAACGCCAGCGTGGTGATGAACAGGAAGAGGCCCGGGAACAACATCATCCACCAGGCCACGGTGAAGATCGTGCCTGCGTCCGAGAGCTGCCGGCCCCAGGAGGGGGTCTCCTGGGGGACCCCCACACCCAGGAAGGACAGCGCCGCCTCGAACAGGATGTTGTTCGGGATGATCAGCGTCGTGTAGACGATGATCGAGGCGGCCACGTTCGGCAGGATCTCCCGGAACATGATCCTGCGATTGCGCGCCCCGAGCGATCTCGCCGACTCGATGAACTCCTTCTCTCGAAGCGAGAGGACCTGGCCCCGCACGATCCGGGCGATGTACGGCCAGGTGAACAGGGCGATGATGTAGCTCACCAGCAGCAGCCCGGGCTGGATGAGTCCGAACAGGCAGCCCGAGGCCGAGAGTCCGCACGCCGACACGAGACCCAGCGCGAGCAGCAACACCGGCAGCGAGAGCACGACGTCGATCGTGCGCGAGATGATCGTGTCGACCTTGCCCCGGTAGAACCCGGCCAGCATCCCGAGCGTGACGCCGAGCGTGGTCGCCATGCCCGTGGCGAAGAAGGCGATGAACAGCGACGTCCGCGCGCCGTAGGCGACGCGGACCATCAGATCCCGGCCTGCCGTGTCGAGCCCGAACGGGAAGTCTGCCTGCGGGCCGGTCGGGATGCCGAACTCGTCGAGCCGGTCGAGGTGGACCTCGTTGGGCCCGTGGTACACGCTCGCGATCAGCGGTGAGAACAGCGCGATCAGGAGCATGAAGATCACCAGGATGAGCCCGCCGATCGCGAACTTGTCCCTCTTGAAGCGGCGCCAGAACAGTTCCCACGGGGAGCGGCCGACGACCTGCTGGGAAACCTCGACGTTGACCTGGTCCGGCTCGGTAGGGAGACCGGCGGCCGGCTCGGACGTCACCTGGGCCATGTGTGCGTGCTCTCCCCTCTCCAGGACGAGGACGGCGCATCTTAGCCCCAGGCGGAATGGCAGGCAATGCGCCGTGGCCACTATACGCCGGTGGGTTTGGCTGGGGAGTTTCGGTTCCTTGCCCTCGAGCCAACCGACGCTAGCGGAGGAGGTCGGCCAGCCTGGGCAGGATCTGGGTGCCGCGCAACCGCCCCAGTGCGCCTGCGGCGCAGGCTCGTTCGCCGAACGCCTCGCTGCCGTCGGGCTGGACGTCGCCGCCGCAGACCACGAGCGGGACCGGTTCCGCCGTGTGCGCCTTGCGCACGCAGGACGTCGCGTGGTCGGCGGTCACGGCGACGACGTTGCGGACCGGGTCGAGGCCCGGCAGCACCTGGCCGAAGAACCCGCGATCGATGAGCTCGATCACGTCGCGCTTGTCCTCCGCCCGGCCGTCGTGCGCGGGCACGTCCGGTCCCTTGATGTGGACGTAGAGCGCGTCGTAGCCGTCGAGCGCCTCGAGCGCGAGCGACGCCCAGGCCGCGTAGTCCTCCTCGTTCCGCAGCCGTGGCGCGTCGACCGCCTCCATGCCGAGGAGCCTGGCGATCCCCCGTTCGACCGGCATCTCGACGAAGCAGCCCCAGCTCGGGCCGAATCGCTCGGCGATCGGCTCGAGCGACGGGAGCCGGTCCCCGCCGTCGCGCGTCAGGATCAGGTTGCCCGGCAGCTTCGCCGCGCGCCTGCGCTCCTCGTTCACCTCCGACGCGTCGAGGATGCGCGCCGCGCCGTCGACGAATCCGTTCGTGAGCTCCGCGGCCCGGCGGGATGCGTCCGTGTGCTCGAGCGGCTCGGCGCGGACGATCTCCGGCTCGAACGTCTCCAGGGCGACGCCGAGGTGCCCCTCCCTCCGGTAGGCCGGGTCCGTATTCGTCACCTCGGCCGACAGCGGGGCCTCGGTCGAGCGGATCACGAGCACGCCCCGGTGCTCGACGGTGGCCCGCAGCTCGAAGGTCGCGCCCGGGAGCGTGAGTCGGTGGTTCACCTCGTCGGCCAGCGCCTGCGATTCCTCGGACGTGAGATCGCGCCCGACGCGCCGGTCGACGATCCGCGTGCCGTCGGCGGTGGCGAAGTTCACCCGGTAGGCGAGGTCGCCGTCCCGGAAGTCCATCCCGGTGCCCACGGCTTCGACCACGCCCCGGCCGGGGTGTTCCTCGCGCGGGTCGTACCCGAGGATCGCGAACACGGCGATGTCGGACTCGGGCGCGATGCCCTCGCCCACCGTGACGACGGTGCCCGTGCGTCCTCGCTCGGCGAGGGAATCGAGGAACGGTGTGGGCGCAGCCTCGAGCGGCGTTCGATCTCCCAGTTCCGGCACCGGGTCGTCGCCGAGCCCGTCGAGGCAGACGTAAAGGAGCCGCCTCACGGGGACCGGTACTTCACGATCAGCGCGAACTCCTCGGGGTCGAGGCTCGCGCCGCCGACCAGCGCCCCGTCGATCTCCGGGTGCGCCATGAAGTCGCGGATGTTCCCGGCCTTCACGCTGCCTCCGTACTGGATCCGCGTCGCGTCGGCGACCCCCTTGCCGTAGAGCCCCGCGAGCGTCGAGCGGATCACCGCGATCACCTGTCCGGCGTCGGCCGGCTCCGCGTTGCGTCCCGTCCCGATCGCCCAGATCGGTTCGTACGCGACGACCAGGCCGGCCGCGTCGGCCTCGGCGACGCCGTTCAGCCCGGCGCGGACCTGGCCGGCCACCCGGTCCTCCGTCGCGCCGACGTCGCGCTCCTGGAGCGTCTCGCCGACGCACAGGATCGGCGCCATCCCCGCCGCGGCGACGGCGCGGACCTTCTTGTTGACGGTCTCGTCGGTCTCCCCGAAGAGCTGCCGGCGCTCGGAGTGGCCCACGATGACGTACCCGACCCGGAGCGCGCTCAGCATCGGCGGCGACACCTCGCCGGTGAACGCCCCCGATGCCCCCCAGTGGACGTTCTGCGCGCCGAGCCCGAAGGCGAGTCGGTCGCTCTGGATCAGCGTCTCGACCGTGCGAAGGGCCGTGAACGGCGGGCAGATCACGACCTCGACCCGCTCGGCGTCGCCCTGATCGAGCAGGTACGAGAGCTTCTGCAC
>DATFEU010000318.1:0-12283 GCA_035250725.1 Actinomycetota bacterium | reverse complement strand
GCTCGCGGCGCGCGGACGCGACGGCGTCGTCACCGTTCCGATCGCATGTCAGAGTGAGGGAGCGCTGGAGGTGTACGTGGAACCCGTCCTGCCACAGCCGCATCTCGTCGTGATCGGCCGATCGCCCGCCGTGGGCTCGCTCGCCACGATGGCGGGCGTGCTCGGGTGGCGCACCGTCGTCGTCGACGAGGGCGGGCTCGCCGAGGACTACCCGGGCGCCGGGAGCGTCATAACGACGCTCGACCTCGGGGAGGCGGGCGTCACCGACCGGTCGATCGTCGTGGTCGCGACGCAGGGGCACTACGACGAGGCGGCGCTCGAGGCCGCGCTCGCGACGCCGGCCCCCTACGTCGGTCTCGTCGCCTCGCGCAAGCGGGCGGAGTCGGTGCTCGGCTACCTGCGAGACCGCGGGGTCTCGCAGGTGCAGCTCGCGCGCGTCCACGCGCCGGCTGGTCTCGACCTCGGGAAGGTGGCGCACGAGGAGATCGCGGTCGCGATCCTCGCCGAACTGGTCCGCGAACGCGCCGCGGGAGCGCTCGCCGCCGCGCCCCCCGCCGAGATCCCCCGGCACGAGGCCCTCGACCCGGTCTGCGGCATGACGGTGGACGTCGCGGGCGCGAAGTACAGCTCGGCCTACGACGGGACCACCTACTACTTCTGCTCGGCCGGGTGCCTGCAGCGGTTCGAGGAGGACCCGGCCAGGTTCGCCGTGGCGCCCGCCTGAGATGTCGAGCGTACGATTCGACCCATGAGCGAGCTCACCGACGTCCTGACGGCGATCGAGTCGCTCTCGGCTCGCGGCGAGAAGCTCGCGCTGGCGACGATCGTCGCGGTGCGCGGCTCGACCTACCGTCGTCCGGGCGCACGGCTCCTCGTTCCCGAAGAGGGCGAGATGGTGGGCAACATCTCCGGCGGGTGCCTCGAGAACGACGTCGCCGACGTCGCGAGGATCGTGATGCGGGAGGGGATGGCGCGCATCGTCTCGTTCGACCTCACCGCCGACGACGACGAGGTGTGGGGATGGGGTCTCGGCTGCAACGGTGCGTTCGAGCTGTTCGTCGAGCCCGCCGCCAAGGCCGCGGAGGTCGCCGGTGCGCTCCGGATCGCCCTCGAGGAGGAGCGGCCGATCGCGATGATCACGGTCCTCGATTCGAGCGCGCGGAACGTCGAACAGGGCGACCGGCTCCTCGTCCGGCCGGACGGCTCGACCGAGGGTTGGCTGGGCGACGAGCGCGTCGCGGCCGCGGCCCGGGAGGCAGCGCTCGAGCTCCTCGCGGACGAGCGCAGCGAGATCCGGACCCTCGCGGGTGTCGACGGGGAGGCGCGCGCGTTCGTCGAGGTCCTCGAGCCGCCGCTGCGGCTGGTGATCTGCGGGGCGGGCCACGACGCCGGGCCGCTCACCGACTCGGCCGCGGCCCTCGGCTGGAGCCCGATCGTCGTCGACGACCGCCCGGAGTTCCTGGATCACGAGCGCTTCCCGAACGCCGCGGACTTCGTCCTGGTCGAGCGTCCCGACAAGGTCGCCGAGGTCGCGCCGATCGACGCGAGGACCTACGTCGTCGTGATGAGCCACAACTTCCTCCGCGACAAGGACTACGTGCGCTCGCTCGTGAGCTCGCCGGTGCGCTTCATCGCGATGCTCGGGCCCTCGGTCCGGACGAACCGGCTCCTCACCGAGCTCCGCGACGAGGGTGTGGAGCTCTCGGAGGACACGATGGGCAGGATCCGGGGACCGGCAGGTCTGGATCTCGGCGCCGAGGGACCCGAGGAGATCGCTGCCGCGATCGTGGCGGAGATCGTCGCGATCAAGCGCGGCCGGCGTGCGGGGTTCCTGAAGGACCGTCCGGGACCGATCCACGAGCGGATCACGCCCGTTCGCGCGACCGACGGACCGGCGGGGTAGGCTCCGCCGCAACCGAGCGAGGAGCGGGGATGGAGATCGAGAACGAGTTCAGCGTGCCGGCGCCCGTCGACCACGTGTGGGCGTTCCTGCTCGACGTCGAGCGGGTGGCGCCCTGCATGCCCGGGGCCGAGCTCACCGAGGTCGTCGACGACACCACCTGGAAGGGCAAGGTGCACATGAAGCTCGGGCCGGTCTCCCTCGCGTTCTCGGGGACCGTGACGATGCAGGAGCGTGACGACGAGGCGCGACGCGTCGTCCTTGCCGCCAAGGGCATGGAGCAGAAGGGCAAGGGGGCCGCCAACGCGAGCGTGACGAGCTGGCTCGAGCCGGGCGACGGCCAGGGTGAGACCAAGGTGAAGATGAAGGCCGACATCCATCTCACCGGAACCGTCGCGCAGCTGAGCCGCGGGCTCCTCCCGGAGGTGAGCCGGAAGCTGACGGCGCAGTTCGCCGACTGCCTGCACCAGAGCATGGAGGCGCAGGAGGTCGAGCTGACCGCGTCCGCCGACGTCGCGGCCGAGACGCCCGCACCGGCCCCGGCGAAGGCGATCGGCGGGTTCCGCCTCGGCCTCTCGGCGATCTGGGCCGGCATCAAGCGGTTCGTCGCGCGGCTGTTCGGGAAGCGCGAGGGGTGATCTCGGCGATCGTCCTCGCCGCCGGCGAGGGCACGCGGTTCGGCGGAACGAAGCAGGTCGAACGCCTCCGCGGGAGGCCGCTCGTCCAGCACGCGGTCGACGCGGCGGCGGAGGGGGGCATCGAGGACGTCGTGGTCGTCGTGGGACACGACGCCGAGCGCGTCCGGGCCGCCGTGGAGCTCCCGCCCGGTGGGCGGGTCGTCGTGAACGACCGGTACGCCGAGGGGCAATCGACGTCGCTCTCCGCTGGCCTCCGCGCGCTCGGCGCCTCGAGCGAGGCCGCGATCGTGCTGCTCGCCGATCAGCCGGGGATCGAGGCCCGCCACGTCCGGTCGTTGCGCGACGCCTTCGGCGGGGCGCCCGACGCCGAGATCCTGCGGATCGGGTTCCGGGACGGACCCGGGCCCGCGTTGCTGGCGCGCTCCGTGTGGGAGGAGGCGGCGTCGACCGCGGGCGACACCGGCGCCCGGGCGCTGTTCGAGGAGGATCCCGACCGCATCCGTTGGGTGACGCTCGACGAGGACGTGCCGCGCGACGTCGATCGCCCCGGTGACCTCGAGCGCGAGCGGACGACCGACGGCTGATGGAACGTGGGGCGCCCCGGCCGGAGGGCCGGGGCGCCCGCCTCTACAGCTAGGTCGGGAGGGGCTAGCCGTAGAAGATGACCGTTACCCAGAAGCTCCCGTCTGACTCGACGATCCCGATCGCGGTGCGACGGAACCCCCATCGCAGGATGTTCCTGCGATGCGGCCGCGACGACATGAACGCGTCCTCGAGCGCCTCGAGCGACGAGTGCATGCCGATGTTCTCGGCCCCGATCGTCCAGTCGACGCCTCGCAGCTTGCCCGCGAGGTCGGGCGTGTGGAAGAGCTGTCCCTGCTCCGCCATCTCGCGCGAGTGTCTCCTGGCATAGCGGGACAGCCTGTCGTTCAGGCGGAGGGCATCGCGGTCCCTGTCCGCTCGGTCCTCGTTCGTCAGCTGAAGCATCTCCGCCCGGTTCTGCAGGGTGTCGCCGGCTCGGGACGGATCGATCGCGAGAACCTGCGCGAGGAACGGCGCGAGGAGAAGGAACGCGAGCGCCCTTCGGCACCGCATCCGGCCGATCGTTCTCGTCACGCCGCCACCTCCGTCCCGCGGTGGCCCGGGCTCCGTGTGGAGGCCCGGTCCTTCGGTAGCTCGGCCGCCCTCGCTCCTTGTGAGCGGTGGGGCCCGGAGCTTTGCGTCCCGCCGTTCCCGGCGGTTTGCCCTTGTCGGGACCAACCCTTCGGTGGGGTTATCGGCCGAAGGAGGCACAGAACTGAAGCCCCGGGGGACAGAACGTGGCCGAGAGGGTAGGCAGGGGTGACTAGCGCGTTCTGGGTCGTCCGGGCGTGCGGGAGTCGCTCAGCAGGACGGGTTCAGCCGGCGGTGCCGCAGGGACGGGAGGATCTCTCGAACCCGGCCGACCCGTTCGAGATCGAGGTTCGCGAACGTCACGCCCACGCCGTCGGGAGCCTCCGCGACCGTCCGCCCCCACGGGTCGGCCACCAGGCTGTGGCCGTAGTTCCGCCGCTCCTTGCCTTCGGGGCCCCACGTGCCCCACTGCGCCGCGGCGACCACGAACGCCTGGTCCTCGATCGCCCGGGCCCGGAGCAGGACATCCCAGTGGTCGACCCCGGTCTCGTACCGGAAGGCGGCGGGAACGAACAGGATCGTCGCTCCCTGGACGGCGAGCGTCCGATAGAGCTCCGGGAACCGGAGGTCGTAGCAGATCGACAGGCCGGCGCGTCCGAACTCCGTTGCGACGGTCACCACCTGGTCGCCGGCCGCGAACACGGCCGACTCGCGGCTCGGGACCGCGTTCGGGGGATCGGCGTCGAACAGGTGGATCTTGCGATAGGAGGCGACCAGCTCGCCCGCGCGGTCGAACAGCACGCTCGTGTTGAAGACCCGGTCGCCGCCGAGCTCGAGCACGCTGCCGCCGTGCACCCACATCTCGTGGCGACCCGCGTGCTCGGAGAGGCGGTCGGTCCGCGGCCCCGGGATCGGCTCGGCGGCCGCCCGGACCTGCGCGGCCGAGCCCTGGCACGGCCAGACCTCAGGCAGCGCGGCGAGATCCGCGTCGCCCGCGGCAGCCACCTCGAGCAGCTCGAACACCTGTCGCTCGTTGGCGACGATGTCCTCACCGCTGTTGGTCTGGCAGAGCGCGACGCGCATGCGCGCCATCCTAGGCATCCCCCTGGGCATCCGCGCCCGGGATGCGCGGTTACGGCTGCTGCAGGTTGAGCTCGGTCTCGATCTCGATCTGCGCCGACTTGCTGACGAGGAGGCCACCGGTCTCCACGACCATGTTCCAGGTCATGTCCCAGTCCTCCCGGTTGATCTCGGTTGCGGCCGAGAACGCAGCGAGTGGCGGCCGGTCGTCGCTCGCGCCGGGGCCCCATCCGTTGAACTCCGCCTTGAGCACCACCGTGCGCGTGATGTCCTTGATCGTGAGCTTCCCCACGAGATCGAACGTGTTCTCGCCGGTTGGCCGCAGCTCCGTGCTGCGGAACGAGATCGTCGGGTAGGTCTCGACCTCCAGGAAGTCGTCGCTGCGGAGGTGGTCGTCGCGCATCTCGGTGTCGGTGGACAGGCTGGCCGCCTGGATCTCTACCTCGACGTGCGAGTCCTCCGGGCGCTCCGCGATCGTCACCGTGCCGTCGTATCCGGAGAACCTCCCCCGCACCTTCGAGAGCATGTGGCGGGCGATGAACTCGATCCGGGTGTGCGCCTTGTCGAACGTCCACGTGCCCGGAGGCGGGTACGCCGCCCGGTCCTTCACCTTCGTGTCGCCGGCGGGTCGTGTCGAGTCGGGTGTCATCCGTTCCCTCTCTTCCCGGCGTCGCGAAGACGCCGCTCGCATGGTGTCTTTCGCCAACGATACGGCGTCGCCGATCTATTCCCGAGGTCAGCTCGGGGGCGGCCGCTCCATCACCCGGTCGCTCGGCGGCCCGAACCCGAACCGCTCGTACAGGCCGTGCGCGTCCTTCGTGTGCAGGAGCCACCGCAGGTCTCGATGCGGCCCCTCGTCCACGGCCGAGCGCACGAGCTCGACACCGAGCCCGCGGCCACGGTGTTCGGAGAGCACGTAGACGTCGGCGAGGTACGCGAGCCGCCCGTCGCTGTGCACGCGCGCGAACCCGATCTGCCGTCCCTCGTGGTACAGCCCGACGACACGCGCCGCCTCGTGGACCTGGCGTTCGATGTCGGCCCGCGAACGCTCTCGCCCCCAGTACGCCTCGGTGGACAGGTAGTCCCACACGGCATCGAGGTCGACGCGCCCGGGATCGTCGTCGAGCTCGAACCCGCCGGAGAGCTCCCGTTTCACGAGCCCTCGACGAGCGAGACGTCCGCCTCGTCCTCGAGCAGCGTCACGAGCGCCGCGTAGTCGAGCTCGCCGCGCCCGGCGGGAAGCATCGCCTCGAGGCGTTCGGCGACCGCCCGGAACGCTGGGACCGGCGCGCCCAGGCGTTCGGCGGCCTCGAGCACGATCCGCCCGTCCTTGGCCATGAGCGCGGATCGGAATCCTGGGTCGAACGCGCCGTCGAGCATCCGCTGGCCGTGCAGCTCGAGGACCTTCGATCCCGCGAACCCGCCGAGCAGCGCCTCGCGCACCTTCGCGGGATCGATCCCGGCCTTGGCCGCGAGCACGAACGCCTCCCCCACCGCCTCCACCGCCGAGGCGATCACGAGCTGGTTGCACGCCTTCGCGACCTGACCGGCGCCCGACGGCCCGACGTGCACGATCGTCGACCCCATCGTCTCGAACAGCGGCCGCGCGCGTTCGAACGAGTCCTCGGGTCCGCCGACCATGATCGACAGCGTCCCGGCCTCCGCCCCCACCTGGCCACCCGAGACGGGCGCGTCGAGCATCGCGACCCCCCCTTCCGCGAGGCGGGCGGCGAACCCTCGCGTCGCGATCGGGTCGATCGTGCTCATGTCGATCACGAGCGAGCCCTCGGCGGCGCCGGCGGCGAGGCCCCGGTCCCCGAACAGCACGCGATCGACGTCCGGCGTGTCCGGCACCATGATGATCACGACGTCGCTCGACGCCGCGACGTCGGCGGGGCTCGACGCTCGCGCAGCGCCGTCGGCTTCGAGCTCGTCCACCGGCGGCGACGAGCGCGAGTGCGCCCTGAGGGCGAACCCGGCGCGCATCAGGTTGCGCGCCATCGGCTTGCCCATCACGCCGAGCCCGACGAACCCGACCCTCATCTCGACGCGCCCGCTCACATGGTCAGCGTTACCCGACGGCGCGGTCGGCGACCTCGAGGGCCTCGTCGAGGATCCCGAAGCCCTCGGCGAGCTGCTCCTCGGTGATCGGCAGCGGCGGGTTCGTCATGATCCCGTTCCACCGGACCATCGTGAACAGCCCGCGCTCGTCCAGGTGCTTGCCGACCGCCTTCATCTCGTCGCTCACGCCGTTGTACGGGGCGAGCGGCTCCATCGTCTCGCGGCCGCGGACGAGCTCGACGATGCCGAACAGGCCGATGTTGCGGACGAGGCCGACCGACGGATGCTTGTCGAACAGCTCCTGATGGTGGCGGGCCATCACATCGCCCATCTTGCGGGCGTGCTCGATCAGCCCGTCCTCCTCGTACACGCGGATCGTGGCGAGCGCGGCGGCGAGCGTGAGCGGGTGCGAGTTGTACGTGAGCCCCCCGTAGAACACGTGGTCGTCGAAGTACCGGTACACCTTGGGCGACAGCCCGACCGCGCCGAGCGGCACGTACGACGACGTGAGCCCCTTGGCCATCGAGATGATGTCGGGCACCACGCCCCAGTGGTTCACGGCGAACCACTCGCCGGTTCTCCCGAACCCGGACATCACCTCGTCGGCGATCATCAGGATCCCGTGCCGGTCGCAGAGCTCGCGCACCCCCTGCAGGTAGCCGGCGGGCGGGATCAGGATGCCGTTCGTCCCGGTGACGGGCTCCAGGATGAACGCCGCGATGGTCTCGGGCCCCTCGAGCATGATCGTCTCCTCGAGGTACGCGAGCGCGGTCTCCGCGTCGTCGAACCCGCGCTGCGTCCCGTGGTACGGGTCGAGCACGTGGACCACGCCGGGCATGCCGGGCTCGTTCGCCCAGCGCCGCGGGTCGCCGGTGAGCGTGATCGTCGCGTACGTCGCCCCGTGATAGGAGCGGTAGCGCGCGAGGATCTTCTGGCGGCCGGTCACCGCCTTCGCGATGCGGATCGCGTTCTCGTTGGCCTCGGCGCCGCCGAGCGTGAAGAAGACCTTGTCGAGATCGCCGGGCAGCAGGTCGGCCAGCTTGCGTCCGAGCTCGGCGCGAACCTCCGTCGCCATGAACGGGCTGATGTACGGAAGGGTACGCGCCTGCTCGGCGATCGCGTCGGCCACGCGCTGGTCCCCGTGCCCGATGTTCACACCCATCAGCTGGCTGTTGAAGTCCAGGTAGCGCTTGCCGTCGACCGTGAAGAACTCGCAGCCGCGTGCCGAGGCCACGGCGATGGGGCGGGTCGAACCCTGCTGCTGCCAGTCGTACATCGTGTGTCGCAGGCAGAGGTCGACGATCTCTTCGGCGGACAGCTCGCTCATCGGTTCCCCCTCGCGCGTGTCGAAAGCCGCAGTCTAGCCCCGGCGGTCGCGGAGCAACTCGACCACGCGGTCGCGGGGCAGCGCGGGCGACCGGTGCCCGCGGAAGCCGACCATCTCCTCGTTCGCGACGAGCGAGTTCAGGACCGCCTCCTCGGTCGCCTGGACGACCGTCTCGAAGACGTGATCGAGATGGCCCCACGGCACGAAACGCAGCTCGTCGAACGAGCCGTGTCGATGCCCGAACAGCGTCTCGGCCCCGACGCTGAACGCCCCGCGATTGCCGGTCGAGAGCGACACGAACAGGTCGCCCGAGAAGTGCGAGCCGGTCGTCCCCGTCCTGGCGAGCCCGATCGTCACGCGCCGGGCGAGCGCGTCGCATTGATCGGGCAGCAGCGGCGCGTCGGTCGCGACCACGGCGATGACCGAGCCTGCGCCGGGGGGAGTGGCGAAATGGTCGCCCAGCGGGTCGTCGTCCGCGAGCGCTTCGCCGACCGGCACCCCGGCGATCGTGAGCTCACGCCGCACGCCGAAGTTCGTCTGCAGGAAGACCCCGACGGTGTACCGCTCGTCGCCGTACTCGAGCCTGCGCGACGCCGTGCCCGAACCACCCTTGTAGCTGTAGCAGTTCATCCCCGTGCCGCCGCCGACGGAGCCCTCCTCGAGGGCACCGGACGACGCGGTCTCGAGCGCCTCGACCGCGGCGTCGACGGTGACGTGGCCGCCGTTGATGTCGTTCAGGTAGCCGTCCCACGTCTCGGCCACGACCGGGAGCATCCACGCCTCCGCGACGCGGGGATGATGCCGGGCGGTCCAGGCGACCACGCCCCCGTGCACGAGCCCGACCGCATGCGTGTTCGTGATCGCGATCGGGCCGGCGGCCGTCCCCGACTCCTCGATCCACGAAACGCCGGTCATCTCGCCGTTCCCGTTCTGCGAGTGGAACCCGGCCGCGTACGGATCGCCGGGTTCGGCGCGCCCCCGCGGGTGGATCGCGGTGACGCCGGTGCGCACGTCCTCGCCTTCGATCAACGTGACGAATCCCACCTCGATGCCCGGCACGTCGGTGATCGCGTTCCACGGCCCGGGCTCGCCGGCGAACGGGATCCCGAGCGCGCGAGCGCGCGGCTTGCCCGAAGGGGTCTCGCGGAGGGGATCGCTCACGACGTGATCCGTGTGCCCGGCACCTACCGGCGATGCTACGACGGGCACCAGGCGTCCGGCGAGGGGTACCATCGGCGTGAGCACCGCGTCTCGGAAGGAGCCCTCATGGAGGAGATCGGTCACTACATCGGCGGCAAGCACGTGCCGGGCGAGTCGGGACGCCGGGGTCCAGTGTTCGACCCCGCCACCGGCGATCAGACGCACGAGGTCGACTTCGCCGACCCGGCCGAGATCGACAAGGCGGTCGAGGCGGCCAAGGAGGCGCTCCCGGGGTGGCGAGCCACCTCGCTGTCCAAGCGCGCCGAGATCTTCTTCCGGATCCGCGAGCTCCTGGACGCGCGCAAGACCGACGTCGCGAAGGTGCTGACCGCGCAGCACGGCAAGGTGCTCTCCGACGCGATCGGCGAGGTCCAGCGGGGGCTGGAGAACGTCGAGTACGCGACCGCCATCCCCCACCTGCTGAAGGGCGGGTTCTCAGAACAGGCGTCGACCGGCGTCGACGTGTTCGAGGTCCGCCAGCCGGTCGGCGTGGTCGCCGGCATCACGCCGTTCAACTTCCCGGCGATGGTCCCGATCTGGATGTGCGCCAACGCCATGGCGTGCGGCAACACGTTCCTGCTCAAGCCGTCGGAGAAGGACCCGGGCCCGTCGCTCGTGCTCGCGGACCTGTTCGCCGAGGCCGGACTCCCCGACGGCGTGTTCAACGTGATCATGGGCGACAAGGTCGCGGTCGACGGGATCCTCGAGCACCCGGACATCAGGGCGGTGAGCTTCGTCGGCTCGACCCCGATCGCGCGCTACATCTACACGACGGGGACCGCGAACGGGAAGCGTGTGCAGGCGCTCGGCGGCGCGAAGAACCACATGATCGTGCTGCCCGACGCCGACGTGGACATGGTGGCCGACGCGGCCGTCTCGGCCGGCTACGGCTCCATGGGCGAGCGGTGCATGGCGATCTCGGTCCTGACCAACGTCGGAAGGATCGCCGACACGGTGGTCGAGGCGATCGCCGACCGCATCCCCAAGGTCAAGGTCGGCCCCGGCATGGATCCCGAGTCCGAGATGGGGCCGCTCATCACGCGCGAGCATCGCGACAAGGTGGCCTCGTACCTGGACAGCGGGCCGGCGCAGGGCGCGCGCGTCGTCGTCGACGGGCGCGAGCACGACCTCTACAAGCAGGACAAGGGGTTCTTCCTCGCGCCGTCGCTGATCGACGACGTGACGCCCGACATGGACGCGTACAAGGACGAGATCTTCGGGCCGGTGCTCTCGGTGTCGCGCGTCGAGACCTACGACCAGGCCGTCGACCTCGTCAACCGGAACCCCTACGGCAACGGCGTGGCGTTGTTCACGCGCGACGGCGGAGCCGCCCGCCAGTTCGTGTTCGAGGTCGAGGCGGGGATGGTGGGCATCAACGTCCCGATCCCGGTCCCGGTCGCGTACTACTCGTTCGGCGGGTGGAAGAGCTCGCTGTTCGGCGACGCGCACATGTACGGGCCCGAGGGGATCCGCTTCTACACGCGGGGCAAGGTCGTGACGCAGCGGTGGCCGGATCCGGCGACGAGCGAGATCGACCTCGGCTTCCCGCGGACCCGCTAGATCCGGTCGGCGAAGGCGATCGTCGGCGCCGGCGGACGCAGCGTGTGTTCGCTGTACATCGAACGGTTGTAGCTGCCGACGCGGAGCAGCGCGAGCACGTCTCCTTCTCGGACCCCGGGGAGTGGAAGATCCACCGCCCAAAGGTCGTTCCCCTCGTTGATGTTCCCCGCCACGGTGACCGGTCGATCGCCCGGCGTGTCCGCGGCCCGGCACAGGACGAGTGGGATCGGCTCGTCGTAGATGAACCGTTCGGGCGCGACGTTGAACCCGACATCGAGCCCGACGAACCGGTGTCCGTCCCGATCGTCGACGCTCACCACCTCGGCGAGCAGCACGGCCATATCCTTGACGAGGAAGTCGCCGGGCTCGCACGCGATCGCCACGCCCAGCGGAGCGAGGTGCCGAGCGAGCAGTTTCGCGAAGGCGTCGACGTCCAGCGGAGGGGTGTCGACGTCGTAGGGAACGCCCAGTCCCCCCCCCGTGTTCACCTCCGTGACCGGATGCCCGGCGTCCATGAGGCGCCTCGCCACGCGGGACGCCCGCTCGACGGCGACCTCGAGCCCGGGGAGCGCGTCGGTGAGCAGGGCCCTGCCGACGTGGAAGTGGACGGTGTCGAGTCGGAGGTCGTGCGCTCCGGCGATCTCGAGGGCCTCGTCGAGCTGTTCCTCCAGGATGCCGAACTTCGACGGCCGTTCCGCCGCCCCCGTATAGAGCCCGGTCAGCTCCGGACGCGACGAGGCGCCGGCGCGCGGGTTGATCCGGATCCCGACGGTGGACCCAGGCGCTCGCCGCCCGAACCGACGGAGCTGCGACAACAGGTCCAGGTTGACGTGGACGCCGCTCGGGACGATCGAGTCCAGGTCGCGCTCGGACAGGTTCGTGCCGGTGAACGAGAGCTCATCGGGCGCCCATCCGTGCGCCAGCGCGTGCTCGATCTCACCCGGCGAGCAGACGTCGAGCCCGACGGTTCCGAGCGCCCGGACGAACGCGAGGACCTCGGGCTCCCGTTGTGCCTTCAGCGCGAGCCGCAGCCGGAACGGCGCCTGCACCCGCTCGAACGCCTCGATGAGGGACCTCGCCTGCTCCTCGATCCGGACGAGGTCGTAGGCGAACACGGGCGTCCCGGATCCGCGCGCCACGGCCTCGGCGTCGCGGCCCGCGACGAACATCCTGCCCTCGCGTACGTCCAGGCCCGGCCTCGTCCACCACGGGGAGCTCATGTCGGACGCCGATGCTAGCGTTCGGTCCGATGCCGAAGCGCTGCCAGTGGGTGCCGGCGGACCAGCCCCTGTACCTGGCGTACCACGACGACGAGTGGGGGGTCCCGGTCCACGACGACATCCGGCTGTTCGAGATGCTGACCCTCGAGGGCGCCCAGGCCGGGCTGTCCTGGTCCACGATCCT
>DATFEU010000134.1:0-3188 GCA_035250725.1 Actinomycetota bacterium | reverse complement strand
ACGATCTCCTCGCTCGCGGCCAGCACGCGTTCGAGCGTCCCCGGCTCGCGCCGGTCGAACGAGAGCAGCGGGTGCAGGTTGCCGTCGCCCGCGTGGAACACGTTCGTGACGACGAGCTCGTGACGCGCTGCGATCTCGTAGACGCCCGAGAGCACCTCGACGAGCTTCGTGCGGGGCACGACGCAGTCGTGCAGGTGGTAGTGCGGCGCGATCTGCGCCACGGCGCCGAACGCCGACTTGCGTCCCTTCCAGATCAGCGCCCGCTCGGCCTCGTCCGCCGCGACGCGCACGTGCCGAACGCGGTTCGTGCGGGCCGCCGCCTCGACGACGCGCGACTGCGCCTCGACCGAGGCGGCCGTGCCGTCGACCTCGACGATCAGGATCGCGGCGGCGTCGGTCGGATACCCCGCGTGCGCGAACCGCTCCGCCGCGACCACGATGCCTCGGTCCATCATCTCGACGGCGGCGGGGACCACGCCGCTCGCGATGATGTCGGTCACCGTCGCGGCACAGTCCTCGACCGTCTCGAAATCGAACAGCGACGTCCGCACCGAAGCGGGGAGCGGCGTGATCCGGACGCACACCGCGGCCACGACGCCGAGCGTCCCCTCGCTGCCGACGACGACCGAGCGGAGGTCGTAGCCGGCCGCCTCGGGCGCCTCGGAGCCGAGCCGTTCGACGCTCCCGTCGGGCAGGACGAGGTCGAGCGCGAGGACGTGGTTGGACGTCACGCCGTACGCGAGGCAGTGCGGGCCTCCGGCGTTCGTGCTCACGTTCCCCCCGATCGATGACGTCTGCTGCGACGACGGGTCCGGTGCGAACGTGAAGCCGTGCGGACGGAGCGCGTTCGCGAGGTCGAGGTTCGGAACGCCGGGCTCGACCCAGGCGAGCCGGTCCTCGGGCCGGATCTCCAGGATCCGGATCATCTTCGTGGTCGTCACCACGAGCGCGTCGCCGAGCGGCGTGGACCCGCCGGCGAGCCCGGTGCCCGAACCCCTCGGGACGACCGGGAGCCCGTGCTCGGCCGCGATCCGGACGCACGCCACGACGTCGTCGGTGGATCTCGGGAAGACGACCAGCGCGCATCCGCCCTCGACCATCGAAGCGTCCCGCGCGTAGAGGCGCCGCGACAGCGGGTCGGAGAGGACCTCGCGTTCCCCCAGCACCTCCTCGAGGGCGCGGCGCGCGGCTTCGACGTCGGTCACGACCGTAGGCTACGTTCGGCGATGGCGACGTGGGCCGAATTCGAGCACGCGGATGCCGAACTCGCGGCGTTCGGTCGAGCGCGGCTGGAGGGGCGGGTGTGTTTCCATGCCACGCTTCGCGCAGACGGCCGGCCCCGTGTCCACCCCGTCGAGCCGTGGATCGCCGCGGGTTTCTTGTGCGTGCGGTTCCGCGCGCGTAGTCCGAAGGTCGCCGAGGTCGCCGCCGACGGCAGGTATGCGTTGCATACGCCCATGGACAACCCCGACGGCGAGGGCGGCGAGTTCCTGGTTTCCGGATGGATGGAGCAGATGTCCGACCGCCACCCGGCGGCGCGATCCATCGCGGAAGAGGCGCCGCATCCGCTCGCGTTCTACGCGCTGTCCGTGGAGGAGGTGGCCGCCACGACCTACGAAGGCGTGGAGCGGGATCCGGTCTATCGACGTTGGCGGTCCGGCTGACCCTTCGGCGGCCGGGCTCAGGAGGGTTTCAGGCGACCCGGCCGGGCTGGCCGTCCGGGGTCAGGAGCTCGCGCCCCTCGTTCGCCCACTCCTCCAGGCCGCGCTCGAGGTTGAACGCCTCGAAGCCCTTGGCCCGGAGCATCAGCGTCGCGAGCTCGCTGCGGCTGCCGGAACGGCACACGACCACCGTCGTCCGGGTCTCGTCGAGCTGGCCGATCGCGCCCGCGAGGATCGAGTTGAGCGGGATGTGGATCGACCCGTCGATCCGACCCGCCTGCCACTCGTAGGGCTCGCGGCAGTCCACGAGCTGGACCTCGCCCAGGTGGTCGGCGAGGCCCGCGGAGGTCGTGAGGTCGGTCGTGACGTCGCTCATGCAGGTGCAAATCCTACCAACGAGGTACGGAACGGCGGGAGCGGGATCCGGGTTCAGGCGCCGAGCGCGCGCTCGAAGGCCTCGAACGCCTTGCGGCCGAACAGCACGAACCGCACCTCCTCGACGGAGACGGACGTCTCGGCGACCCGAATGGCGCCGACCGCGACCTCCGCCGCCTCGCCGAGCGGATACCCGTAGACCCCGGTCGAGATCGCTGGGAACGCGACGGTCTTCGCGCCGAGCTCGTCGGCGACCCGGAGCGACTCGGTGTGGCAGGAGGCGAGGAGGGTCGGATCGTCGTCGGATCCGGAGAACACGGGTCCGACCGTATGGATCACCCAGCGCGCGGGCAGGTTCCCCGCGGTGGTCGCGACCGCCTGGCCGGTCGGCAGGCCGTCGGGGTAGCGGGACCGACGGATCTCCCGGCACTCCTCGAGGATCGCCGGGCCGCCGGCACGATGGATCGCGCCGTCGACGCCGCCGCCGCCCATGAGCGACGGGTTCGCGGCGTTCACGATCGCGTCGACCTGTTGTTGGGTGATGTTGCCCTCGACGAGGGTGATGAAGCCCTCGACGACGAACTCGCTCCCGGTCACGACCGCATCGTAGCCTTGGCCACGTCGTGGCAGGCCGCGCCGATCCCCCCGATCGAGACCTCGCCTCCTCCGTTCGGGCCGCGCTCGAACGACATCCGCACGTGCTCGGCGTCGAGCTCGTCGGCTCGCGGGCGACCGGCACCCCCGTGGCGCTGTCCGACTGGGACTTCGTCATCCGCTCGGACGACGTCGACGCCGTCGCCCGGGATCTCCCCGCGCTCGTCGCGGAGCTCGAGCCGCTCGCCTCGCAGTGGGATCGGCTCGGCCCGCCCGAGTACTCGTGCTTCATGCTCTTCCTCGAGGGGCCGATCAAGGTCGACCTGATCGTCCACGCGCCTCACGAGCTCGAACCGCCGTGGCGGGTCACGGCCGGGACGCTCGAGGGCATCGACCGGCACTTCTGGGACTGGATCCTCTGGCTCGCCGCCAAGCGGCAGCGCGGGCAGACCGGGCTCGTCCGCGAACAGCTCGAGGCGATGAGCTCGCACCTGCTCCGACCGCTCGGCGTCGCGGAGGTGCCAACGACGATCGAGGACGCGATCGTCGGATACCGGG
>DATFEU010000133.1:0-2549 GCA_035250725.1 Actinomycetota bacterium | reverse complement strand
GCCGCGCACCTCCGCGTGTACCGGGAGACCGGCGCGAAGGCGTGGGTGCTGATCCTCGCGCTCGCAGTGATCGGGGTGACGCTGGTGACGTTCCTGGTGACCACCCTTTCGGACGAACCGGCATCGATCGCGACGCTCCTTGCGATCCTGCTGCTGAGCGTCGGCCTGGACGCCTGGTGGTCCGGCAGGCGTGACGCGACCCGGACCGAGATCGGAGGACGATGATGACGAACCAGGGATCGACGAGCCGACGCGAACGGATCCGGGGGAAGCTCCTGGTCGCACCCGGAACGGCGGCAGGGCTCGCGAAGCGGGATCCGGCGTGGACCGGCGGGAAGGAGTTCGAGCAGCTCTCGGCCCCGAAGCTCAAGGCGGTCGCGAAGGACACCCTCAAGCGCGGCGTGCAGGAGCTCTCGGACGCGCAGGAGCTCCTGTGGGCGAGCGACACCTACGCGCTCCTCGTCGTGTTCCAGGCGCTCGACGCCGCGGGCAAGGACTCGACGATCGAACACGTGATGTCCGGGGTGAACCCGCAAGGCGTGCAGGTCGTCTCGTTCCGGCAGCCGTCGAGCGAGGAGCTCGACCACGACTTCCTGTGGCGCATCAACAAGGCATTGCCGGAGCGCGGGCGGATCGGGATCTTCAACCGGTCGCACTACGAGGAGGTCGTCGCGCTCCGCGTCCATCCCGAGTGGCTCGAGGATCAGCAGCTCCCGCCGGGGCCACGAGGGAAGAAGTTCTGGAGGGGTCGGTTCGACGACGTCAACGCGTTCGAACGCCACCTCGACCGCAGCGGCACGAAGATCGTGAAGTTCTTCCTCCACGTCTCCAAGCAGGAGCAGAAGCGACGATTCATCGCGCGCCTCGACACTCCGGGCAAGGAGTGGAAGTTCAACGCGAACGACGTCGCCGAGCGGGGCCATTGGGACGACTACATGCAGGCCTTCGAGGAGGCGATCACGGCGACCTCGACGTCCTGGGCGCCCTGGTACGTGATCCCGGCCGACAACAAGTCCGTCATGCAGGCCATCGTGGTGAGCATCCTGGTGGACACGATCGGGTCACTCGGACTCTCCTGGCCCGAGGTCTCGGACGAGGACCGGGCGGAGAACGCGGAGGCGCGCCGGCGCCTGGAGGCGGAGAAGGGCTGAGCCGATCTCAGTCCGCCGGGCAGGTCATACCCGCGATCGCGAGGGTCCTCCGTCCCGCCTCCACGTCCTTGGTACCGACGCCGAGTACCGTCCCGTCCGGGAGCGCGTCGACGGCGGTGAGCGCGTCGGACCCACCGACGGGCGGCCCGTCCACCGGCACCCACCGGCGGCCGCTGTAACGGTAGACCGCGATCCGCGTCGCCGGGTCGTCCTCGTTCGAACGCGTGCCCACGGCCCAGATGTCCCGGCCACCGACGGCGGCGCCGTCGACGAGCGCGAGCCCGTCGGAGCGCATCACGCTCGCCTCGGCCCAGGTCTCGCCCTCGAACCGCTGGACCGGCGTCCCGATGCCCCACACCTCCCCCGTGGCGAACGGCTCCACGGCGAGCAGGTCGCCCGCGACCTCGGTCTCGCTCCGGCTCCACGCGGCGCCGTCGAACCGCAGCACGAGCGGCTGGAAGTGGTGGTAGCCAACGACCCAGATATCGGTCGGCGACACCCACCCGATGCCGGTGAGCGCGGCCTTGCCCCCGCCGATCGCCCGGCGGACCTCGACCTCGGCCCACGCGGCGCCGTCCCAGTGCAGGACCAGCGCGCGCTCGAGGGAGGCCGCGGGGTCGCCCACGAACCCGACCGCCCACACGTCCGTCGGTGAGATCACGGCGACGTCGTTCAGGACGCCATCGATCTCCTCGGGCAGCTCGAACTCCGCCCACGTCTCGCCGTCGTAGTGGAGGACCAGCGGGGCCTCGCCGAACCCGCTCGAGGTGCGACCCACCGCCCAGACCTCGCTCGGCCCCGACGCGTCCACGGCGCGGAGCTCGTTGATGAAGCTACCCGGGCTCGGCGCCTCCACGACGGACCACGCGCTCCCGTCCCAGCGCTGGATCGCGACGGTGGAGGGGGCGTCCGGCTCCCCGACGCCGCCCACGGCCCAGGCCTGCCCTGACGTCACCGCTGCGACGCCGAGCAACGTGGTCGGAGCCTCCTGGACGTTCGCGCTCGTGACGAGCTCGAACGTCGGCGTGCAGTCGGGCGGGGGTGGCGAGGTCGTCGTCGCCGTGGGGGTCGGGAGCGCGAGCTCGTCCCCGGAACCCGTGGCGAGCACGACCGTCGATCCGATTACGAAGGTCAGCGCCGCCGCGATCCCGCCGTTGATCAGACCCTTCCGCTGGACGTCGTTCACGACCGGCAGACGGCGTTGGGGCCCGCGCCGGTTCCCCGGCGACCGGGTGAGCGGTCGACAGCGTGTGGCGCGTGTCGGTACCCTCCGGCGGGCGTGGGCGTGTTCGAACGCGACGTCGTCATCATCGGGGGAGGCCACAACGGCCTCGCGTGCGCAGCGTACCTTGCGAAGGCGGGCCTGGATGTCCTCGTCCTCGAGAAACGCGGCGTGCT
>DATFEU010000128.1:0-2903 GCA_035250725.1 Actinomycetota bacterium | reverse complement strand
ACCGGTTGCGGGCTCCCAAGGTGGTCGTCGAGCACTACACGGGCGGGTCGTCGTTCGACGCCGCATGGAACCACTTCGCCGCCAACGGAACGCACCTGGACGAGAAGCCCGGTGTGTGCGCGCACTTCCTGATCGGAACGGACGGGGTCATCCACCAGCTCGTGAATCTCGGGCTCCGCTGCCGCCATGCGATCGGGATGAACTGGACCGCGATCGGCATCGAGCACGTCGGGACCAGCGCGCGGCAGGTCCTTCGCAACGACGCCATGATGCGCTCCTCGCGACGGCTCACGGTGTGGCTCATGGCGAGGTTCAAGATCGCATGGGGCAACGTGATCGGCCACGCCGAGATCCTCGAGAGCCGGTTCCATCGCGAGCGGTACGAGAGCTGGCGGTGTCTCACCCATGCGGACTTCGACCGCGACGCGATGCGGAAGTACCGGCGCCGGCTGAAGGGCCTGGCGAGGGATCTCGGCGTCCCCGTCGGCGCCGGGCCGCGCTGGGTCGACTCGGGCTGCTAGTCGTCCGCGAGCACCCGGCGGAGCGCGTCCGCCGCGTCCTCGGGAGCCATCGTGTTGATCGACATCGCCGAGCCGATCTCGAACCCGGCCTGCGTCGCGATCCGTGGGATCAACTTCAGGTACCAGTGGAACGCGTCCGCGGCGCGTCCTCCGTTCGCCGGCGCCGAGTACATCACCAGGTTGTAGTCGGGGTCGCCGGCCGCCGTGCGCACGGCGCGGAGAACGCGGATCAGGATCCGGGCGAGGTCGTCCATGTGTTCGTCCGAGAGGTCGCCGAACGACCCCTGGTGCAAGGTGGGCGTGATCCACGTCTCGAACGGCGACTGCGCGGCCCAGGGCTCGAACCCGATGAAGCCGTCCACCTCGTCGACCACGCGGACCTCGGCGCGGCGCTCGGCGGCGATCACGTCGTCGTAGACGCACGTCCCGTGCTCGTCGGCATAGCGGGTCGCGACGTCGAGCCGTCGCTGCAGGCGTGGGAGGAACACGGGCGTGGCGACGATCTGCGAATGCGTGTGGGCGAGCGAGGTCCCGGCGAGCGCCCCGAAGTTCTTGAACACCACCACGGCCCGGACCTCGGGCCGCGCGATCAGCTCCCGATAGCGCTCGCGCCACATCCAGACGACGCGGGCGACCTGGTCGGGCTCGAGCTCGTCCATCCGGCCGTCGTGCCGCGGGGTCTCGATCACCACCTCGTGGCTTCCGACGCCGGGCATCTCGCGGAACATCGGCTCGCCGGCGCGCGGCACGGCGCCGTCGCCGCTCAGCGCCGAGTACATGTTCGGGACCACGCGGACCTGCCACGGGTCACCCGTCGGCGCGCGCGTGATCTCGGGCGGCGTCTGATCCTCGTTCCCCGGACAGAACGGGCAGGTCGGGTCGAACTCCGGCAGCTCGGGGCGGGGGACGACGACCGGTTCGTGGGGTCGGTCGCCGCGGCGCATGGCCAGGATCGCCCACTGACGGCTGGTCGGATCCTGTCGCAGCGTCGACATGGCGGTGGAGGGTATCGAACGGTCAGCGCCGGCGCTTGGGCGAGAGCGCGCGCCCGAGCAGGCCGACGAGGACCGCGAGGACGACCGGGAAGATCGCGACCGAGAGCGCCAGGAGCGCGAGCAGGACCCCTTCGTTCGCGCTGTCGGAGGAGAAGGTGGTGCCCTTGGTCACGGCGTAGATGTTCGCCATGACGTAGAAGGCAACCGGCACGAGGAACGGCAGCATCACGAATACGGCCGTGGCGAGCAGGCCGATGCTCAGCCCCACGATCCTCGACGCGGACGGGGAGACCTGCGGTTGGTCCGCGAGCGTCTCGGGGTCCACGGGCGCCATCCTAGCCCTCGGCGGCCTGCGCGCGATCTCGGATCTGGACGACGCCGTCGACCACACGCGTCTCGTAGCTCGGTTCCGGCCGCGTCGCGGGCCCCTGGATCACCCGCCCGGTGGCGAGGTCGAACGTGCTCCCGTGGAGCGGGCAGCGAACGGTCCGGAGCGAGCCGCTGAACGTCACCGGGCCGCGGTGCAGGGGCGCCTGCTGGTGCGTGCACCGGTTGCCGATCGCGAACAGCTCGTCACCGTTGCGAACGATCAGGATCTCGGCGTCGCCGACGTGTGCCTGGACCGCTTTGCGGTCGGCGAGCTCGTCGAGGTTCATAGCAGCCACCCAGCCGTCCTCGTCCATGTCTCCCGCCTTCGTCTCCGCGGAGCCAGAAGTGCCCGGGGCCGGGCAGGCTGCTCTATCCTCTTACCCTTGCCCGTGCCGCGCTGCATGGTATCGCCGGGTCCGGCTCGGGCGGATCGAGGGGGGATCGAGATGCCGGAGGCGGGGTCCGCGGGCATGGGGACGACCGCCGGCGTCGCCCCCGCGAAGGCCCGGCGCGCCTCGCGCCACCGTCCCTCCGGCGAGCCGCCACCGCTGCCGAAGCCGGCGTGGTGGCCGCGTTACGTCGTGCTGCTGATCGTGACGATCGGCGTGGGGGCGCTCCTCGCGTGGTGGTACGAGAGCACGTCCTCCGAACCCGATTCGGCCGTCATGGGGTGGCTCGCCGACCATCGGACTGGATGGCTCACCGACATCGCGAGGTTCTTCTCCCGGCTGGCCACCCAGCCGGCGATCCTGGTGATGCGGATCGCGTTGCTCGTGATCCTCGTGGTGTTCAAGCGCTGGCGACACCTCGCGGTCGCCCTGCTCTGCTTCCTCCTGATGGACTTCTTGGTGGTGCAGCTCTCGGTCGACCTTACGGCTCCTCCCGACGTCCTCGTACCGCCGGGGAGCGGCGTCTGGCACTTCCCGGCGTTCGGGATCGCCTCGCTCTCGATCACGTTGTGGGCGATGGTCGTCACGCTCGCGCCGGCCGGGAGGCGGCGAGACGCCGCGTCGCTCGC
>DATFEU010000119.1:0-11033 GCA_035250725.1 Actinomycetota bacterium | reverse complement strand
GGGGCCCTGCCGGAACTCGCGACGGGCGTCGTCGACGCACTCGGGGCACTGGAAGCCGACCGGGGCCGGGATCATGCAGTCCGGGCAGATCGGCCGCCCGCACCGGGTGCAATGCACGCGCGTCTGCACGTTCGGGTGCCGGTAGCAGACCTCGATCGTCTGTGCCGGAGGGGACGGGAGCTGGTCGTCGTCCACGGAGCTCATCCTACGGACCGGCCGGAGGAGCCTCAGGGTTCGCGCCCGTGGAGCGTTTCAGCTCCGGCCCATCCGGGGGAGCGCCTCGAGCGCGGTCTCGACGTCCTCCTCGCTCCACAGCGAGCTCCAGCGGTCGAGGATGATGCCGTCGCCGCCGATCAGGTAGAGCCAGGGCTCCGTGAGGTCGCCGTTCGGCAGCTGGAGCCACTCGAGCGCTGCATCGTTCACGACGATCGTCTCGCCGTATTCCTTGAAGATCTCGACGTGGATGAACACCGCGCGGTCCTCGTACCGGCCGGCGAGGTCCTGCACCATGTCGGTCACCGGTCCGCAGAACTTGCTGGCGCAGTACACCGGCGTCGCGAAGACGACCAGGGCCGGGCGCCCCTGTTCGATCGCCCGCCCGATCGTCCACTCGTGGAGCTCGGGGTCGGGGATCGCTCCCGTGCTCGTGGCGCGGGAGTCGATCGCGCCTTCCGGAACGCCCTTCGAATCGAGCGTGAGGTTCTCCGTCGGCTCCGCGCGGTCGCCCGGGGCGGGGATCTGCGGCTCGTCGAGCACCGGGACGGTCGTCTCCGCCGTCTGGGTGCCCATGCCCTCCACGTCGACCGTGACCTCGGCCGTCCAGAAGCCGGCGCGGTCGAACGTCACCTCGTCGGCCTGATAGACACCGCGGCCGTCGTTCGGAGCGGTCGCGACGGGGCCACTCGCCTCCTCGGGCGTTCCGTAGGTCGGCACGAAGGCCGCCGTGGCGCTCGGTCCGGGCTGGGCCTCGGTCGGTTCGGCCGCCGTCCCCACGAAGGAGAAGGACACCTCGGCCTCGCCGAAGCTCACGAGCCGCCCGTCGTGGAGCTGCAGGCCGAGCGAGACCCGCTGCGGGGCGCCCGCGTAGAGGTCCGAGCTCGCGGGCACCGCGACGATCTCGGACGTCGCGGTGGGTCCCGTCGGCGGCTCGGGTTCGTCGGAGGTGCAGGCGGCGGCGAGCAGCGAGAGGGCAAGGCCGGCGAGGATCGAGCGTCGCATCATCCCATCTTCCCCGGTGAGGCCGGTTTCCGTCAGGTCAGCCCGAACAGGGCTCGGCGGCGAGGCCGATCAGGCGGATCGCGCCGGCCGTCGCGTCGGCAAGCGCGGCCGTGTGGACGGCGAGCTCCGCGGGCGCCTGGTCTTGCTCCAGGTCGGTCTCCACCACCGACTTGGCTTCGAGCAGGGCCGCGGCCGAGGCGGTGTCCTCCTCCTGTGCGGCCGCCGCAACGTGGTGGAGCGTCTCGTGCGCGCGGTTCTGGAACGAGGCGCGGGCCTCCTCGAACGCCGTCACGCGCCCCTCCGCGATGTCGCAGAGCACCGTCATCGTCTCGTCGGCCTGTTCCTGGGAGACGCCGCCGGAGCGGTCGGTGGTGCCGCCGGCGTTCGCGCCGCAGGCGGCGGTCGCAAGAACGATGAGCACGGACAGGCCGAGGGATCGCACCCGGCCATCTTGTCACGGGGCCCTCGGTTGCCCGACCTCCTCGGCGTCGATCGCCCCCTCGAGGCGGAGCAGGAACGCCTTGCGCCACGGGTCGCCGCCGTACTTGCCGATCCCCCCGCTCGAGGGCACCACCCGGTGGCACGGCACGACGATCGGCAGCGGGTTGTCGTGCAGCGCGTTGCCGGCCGCCCGGGCGGCGCGCGGGCTCCCGGCCTTCCCCGCGACCTCGCGGTAGGTCGAGACCGCGCCGAACGGGATCGCGGCCGTGGCCTCGAGCACCCGCCGGGAGAACCCCTCGGACGTGAGCGACCAGTCGAGCGGCATCCGGAACCGGCGGATGCGGCCCTCGAAGTAGGCGTCGAGCTGCCGTCGGGCGCCCTCCGTCCGCCTCGGGTCCTCGAGCACCCGGGGCGAGAGCGACCCGGCGAGCTCCTCGAGCACGTGGTCGGCGTCGGCGTCGGGGAATTCGAGCCGGACGAGTCCCCGGCGCGTGGAGGCGACCATCAGTCGGCCGAGCGGCGTGTCGAGGAAGGAGTACCCGACGTCCACGAGCCCGTCGCGGTGCGCCCGCGCGAGCGTCGTCTCGGCCAGGCGCCGCGCGGCCTCGCGCAGTTCCTCGTCCACCTCGATCGTGGGCATGGCGTTCCTCATGTCGGGACCTCCTGCATCTCGCGCATCGAGCGGAGCTTCCTCCGCCCCTCGTACGCGTTGGCCCGCGCCGCCTCCTCGGAGATCTCGAGGGCGTCGGCCACCTGCGCGTACGTCTGGTCGAGCACGTACCGATGGATCACGGCCGCGCGCTGCATCGGCGGAAGCGTTCGGACCGCGCTCCACAGCTGCGGATCGCCGTCGTTCGCCTCCGGTCCGGCTCGCTCCGGCACCGCTTCGACGGGCACCGGACGCCGCCGTTCGGCCCGCCAGTGATCGAACGCCTTGCGCGTCGCGATCGTGAGGAGCCAGCCGCGGAGGTTCGACGCGTCGCGGAGGTCCGGATAGGCGCGGAGCGCGGACAGGAAGGTCTCCTGGAAGCAGTCCTCGGCCGCTTGCCTGCCGACCGAGGCGACGAGGAACCGGAACACGTCGGTCCGGTGCTCCTCGAGCAGCCGCTGGAACGGCGGCAGGTTCGTGATGCTCGGGTTCATCCGTGGCGGACCCATCTTTGGCGGGCGCATCCCGACGTAGAACGGCACCGACGCCGCGGGCGTGAGATCGCTAGACGACCGGCCACGGGAACGGCCTCCCCGGGCCCGGCTCGGGGAACCGGCCGGAAGCGAGCACTTCGCGCAGGCGCTCGTCCATCGCCTCGATCTCCGACGAGGAGAGGAGCGCCTGGAAGCGTGTCCGCAGGGGCCCCGCCCGGAGCCGCGTGCCGAACGCCTCGAGGTCGCCGGCCGCCTCCCGGGGGATCGGCTCGCCGGCGAACTCCCAGATCACGGTCCGGAGCTTGGGCTCCTCGTGGAAGCACACGCCGTGATCGACGACGAACAGCTCGCCGTCCTCGCCGAGGAGACAGTGTCCGGACTTGCGGTCGGCGTTGTTGACGACGACGTCGAACAGCGCGACCCGTCGGAAGTCGTCCGGACGTTCCTCCTGCATCGTCAGGTAGTGCCGGCTTGGGTCGAACGCCACGAAGCGCTGCACCGATCCCGGACCCTGCGGTCCGTCGCGCAGGACCGTCGGCGGCACCCGCGGCCAGCCGAGATCGCTCGCCGCGACGAACGCCGCGACCTCGCGGGCCGCGAGGCTCCCCTCGGGGAAGTCCCAGAGCGGCGCCTCGCCCGAGCGCGGCTTGTAGACGGCGAGCGCCTGTTCGCCCTCGGCGCTCACCCGGGCGAGGAAGGTGAAGTTCGAGGCCCGGGGGAGCAGCCCGAGCACCTCGAGCTCGCCGGTCTCGAGCAGCGACAGGGTCTCCGAGGAGCCCAGGAGTCCCTCGCTCGCTCGGCCGCCCGGGAGGTGGCTCACCTGCCGGCGACCTCCCGATGCCCGTTCATCGCCGGGCACATGTGGCCGTCGGCGTCCATCGGGTTCCCGCAGAACCGACACTTCGGCCGCCCCCGCGCGGCGACGGCCGCCCCGTGGCGGGCGAGCGCGAACATCTGCTCCCTCGTCGCCCACAGGCGGACGCGGGCGGGCTCGGGGCCCTCGCTTGCCTCCTCGGACTCGCTCTCCTCCGGCGTCTCGACGAGCTCCTCGAGCTCGAGCAGCATCAGATCGCGATCCTCCGCGTAGCCGATCGAGAGCCGTCCAGCGCGCCAGAGGGGCTCGAGCGGGACCTCGAGCTCGAGGACGTCCTCCTGCGGGCCCTCGCCGGTCTCGCGGCCGACCGACGCGAGGATCTCGAGGATCGAGGTGCCGAGCAGCTCGACCTGCTCCTTCTCCACGACGATCGTCACCACGCGCTCGCCCTGCGTGGCCTGGATGAAGAACGTGCGTTGTCCGGGCTCGCCGACGGTTCCCGTCGTGAGCTTGTCGACCGGATCGAGATCCATGGGGCTATCCTCGCAGCCTTCGGCCGGACGACCGGGCCGGGCGGAGCGCCGAGAGGTCGCCGGTGTCGTTCAGCTTCACGATCCGCGGCACGCCGTCGCCGAGCGCGACCGCCGTGACCGAACCCGTGTCGATCACCAGGCGCTGGAGGTGGTCGGCGTGCATGCCGGCGAGGTGCGCGACGAGCAGCCGGATCACGTCGGCGTGCGACACGACCACCACGACCCCGCGGGGGTGCTCGTCGGCGATCGCGCGGATCTCGTCGGCCGCGCGGGCCTGGACCTCGAGGAGGCTCTCGCCCCCGGGGAACCGCGCCCGCGCCGGGGCGATCATCACCTGCCGCCACAGCTTCGTCCTGCGGAGCTGCGAGATCGGGCGGCCGGTCCACTCGCCGTAGTCGACCTCGATCAGACGGCGACGGATCTTCACGGCGAACGATCGCGCCTTCGCGAGCGGCGCGGCCGTCTCCCGGCACCGTTCGAGCGGGCTGGAGTAGATCGCCCGCACCGGCACGCCGTCGAGACGTTCGGGCAGGCCATCGGCCTCCCGCCGCCCGAGCTCGTTGAGGTGCACATCTGGTGCCCAGCCCGTCAAGCGGTTGCCCGCGGCATCGGTATGGCCGTGGCGCACGAGCAGGAGCGTCGTCACGGCCGTAGCGTACCCGTGGCCCCGAACGGGCCGGGTGGGCGCCGTCGTCAGGTGGCGAGGGCCGGCAGTCGGACCTCGAACCGCGTGCCCTGGCCGAGCTCGCTCGACACGTCGACCGTGCCGCCGTGGTTCTCGACGACGTGCTTCACGATCGACAGACCGAGCCCGGTCCCGCCGGTCTCCCTCGACCTCCCGCGGTCGACCCGGTAGAAGCGCTCGAAGACGCGCGGGAGGTCTCGCATGGGGATGCCGATCCCGGTGTCGTGCACGCTCAGCACGACCCCGCCGTCGCGGCTGCCGACCGCGATCTCGACGCGCCCGCCCGGACGCGAGTACCGGATCGCGTTGTCGACGAGGTTGCGCACGAGCAGCGCGAGGTCGCGCGCCGAGCCTCGGACGTTCGGGACGCGATCCGCGTCGACGTCGAGGGCGACGCCGGCCTCGGCCGCGGGATCCTCGAACCGCTCGCTCTCGTCGCGAACGACGGCGGCGAGGGCCACCGCCTGGTCCAGCTCGCTGCCCGACTCGAGCCGCGACAGGTCGAGCAGGTCCGAGACGATGCGCGCGAGCCGCGCCGCCTCGCGCTCGAGCTGCGCGGCGAACCTCGGGACCACCGACGGATCCTCCGAGGCCGCGGTCCGGATCGTCTCGGCCGCCGCTTGGATCGAGGCGGCGGGCGTCTTCAGCTCGTGCGACGCGTTCGCCACGAAGTCCCGGCGGGTCTGTTCCACGTGGTGGGTCTGGGTGATGTCGCGGACGACCAGGACGACGGAACCATCGGCCGTCGGCACCGCCGAGCCCCGAAGGACCCGGGCGGGGGAGCCCGTCTCGGCTTCGGCCGTGGTGCCGGGTCCGCCCGCCAGGGCCGTGCCGGCCGCGTCCCGGAGCCCGAGCGGGAGGAGGGCGTCGATCGATGCCGGGAGGGATCCGAGGAGGCGGTCGACGGCGGGGTTGGCGAAGGTCTTCGTCCCGTCCGCACCGAACAGGAGGACGCCCTCCTGCATCGACGAGAGGATCTGCGACGCGGACCGGCGTTCGTCCTCCGAGATCTCCAACGCGCGACGAAGCTCCTCGGCCGTTCGCTCCTGGGCGGAGAGGGCTTCCCGGGAACGAACCCGCTCGCGTCGCCACCCCGCGATCGCCACCAGGGCGACCACGAGCCCGAGCACGACCCCGACGACGGGCAGCGCCTCCATCGATCCCAGAGTGTAAGAGCGCCGGATCGCACATGGTCACGTCGCGTTCACATGCCGTCGCTCGTTCATCTCTCGTTCACCTGTGCGCCCGGGGCCGTTCATCGATGACGGCTAGCGTCCCGCGGGATGCCCGGCCCTTCGACCGCAAGGAGGTTGCGGATGGGGAAGCGAAGGACATGGCTGGTGCTCGTCTCCGCGCTCTCGGCGCTGTCGCTGGTCGCTGCTGCGTGCGGGGGCGGTGATGACGGCGGAGGCGGGAGCGGCGAGGAGCTCACGGGGTCGCTCAACATCTCCGGCTCGTCCACGGTGGAGCCGATCACGTCGCTGGTCGCCGAGAGGTTCCGCAGCCAGAACCCCGCCGTCGAGGTCGCCGTCGACGGACCGGGGACGAGCGACGGGTTCGAGCTCTTCTGCAACGGCGAGACCGACATCAGCGACGCGTCGCGCCCGATCGAGCAGGAGGAGATCGACGCCTGCGCGGCCAACGGCATCGAGCCGATCGAGATCGAGGTCGGGCTCGACGCCCTCAGCGTGATCGTCGATCCCGCCAATCCGCAGGAGTGCGTCAACTTCGGGGACCTGTACGCGCTCTTCGGCCCCGAGTCGGAGGGGATCGACACGTGGAGCGACGCCAACCCGCTCGCCTCGGAGGTCGGTGGCCTGGGCCTCGAAGCGGACCTGCCGCTCACGATCGTGGCCCCCGGCGAGGAGTCCGGCACGTATGGTTCGTTCATCGATCTCACGGGGATCGAGGACATCGCGCTCGAGCAGGGCGTGCCCGAGGACGAGGCGGCCACGCTGCGCGCCGACTACCAGCTCTCGGCCGACGACAACGTGATCGTCGACAACGCCGCAGGGACCGAGGGTGGGCTCGGCTTCGTCGGCTTCGCGTTCGCGGAGAACGCAGGGGAGTCCGTGAAGGAGCTCCAGGTCGACGGCGGCGAGGGGTGCGTGGCGCCGAGCCCGGATTCGGTGATCGACGGGACCTATCCGCTGGCTCGTTCGCTGTACATCTACGTGAACCCCTCCAAGCTCGAGGAGAACCCGGCGCTGGGGCCCTTCGTCGATTTCTACCTCTCGGAGGAAGGCATCGCCTCGGTCGAGGAGGTCCAGTACGTCCCGCTTCCGACCGATCGGTTGGACGCCGCTCGCTCCGCGTGGGAAGCGGCGAGCGCCTGATGCACGGCCACGCGGCGCTCCTACCTTCGGGTTCGAGCCCGACGGCGTCCCTGATACAACGTGAGCCCCTCACCCGGATGAGATAGGTCGATGGCCCAGGTCGCGACGCCGCCCCGCGGGATCGAGCTCGCCGACCTCCAGGGCGCCCGCCGGCGTCACCGGAAGGAGCGGCTGATGCGCGGCGTGTTCCTCTCGGCGGCGCTCCTCGCGATCGTGATCAGCGCGGCGATCGTGGTCTCGCTCGCCGGGGGCGCGGTGGAGTTCCTCCGGAAGGTGGACCTCGGCACGCTGTGGTCCCGGGGTTGGTTCCCGCGCCGGAACCTGTTCGACGTCAAGACGATCTTCGTCGGCACCCTGATGGTCTCCGCGATCGCGATGCTCGTGGCCGCTCCCCTCGGCATCGGGGCCGCGATGTACCTGTCGGAGTACGCGAGCCGGCGTTCCCGCCGGTTCCTGAAGCCGATCCTCGAGACCCTGGCATCCGTCCCGAGCGTGGTCATGGCATTCTTCGCGCTCCGGTTCATCAGCCCGGAGGTCGTGCGGCGGTTCTTCGGTACCGACGTTCCGCTGTTCAACATCACCGCGGCAGGCATCGCCGTGGGGCTGCTGGTCACGCCGCTCGTGGCTTCCGTGGCTGAGGACGCGATGTACGCGGTGCCGAACTCACTCCGCGAGGCCTCGGTGGGACTCGGCGCACGGCGCCGCACGACCAGCCTGCGGGTGGTGATGCCCGCGGCCGTCTCGGGCATCACGGCGGCGCTGATCCTCGGCGTCTCGCGCGCGATCGGGGAGACGATGATCGTGGCGATCGTCGCCGGAGGCACCGGCGGCTCGCTGTTCTCGATCGATCCGCTGCACGGCGGCCAAACGATGACGGCGGCGATCACCGCGCTCGCGACCGGGTCGGATCAGGTGCGCGGGTCCGGCCCGGCCTACCCGAGCCTCTTCTTCGTGGGACTGCTGTTGTTCCTGATGACCCTCGCCCTGAACACCGGGGCCGAACGGTTCGTGCGGCGCGTGCGGAGTCGGTACTGATGGCGACGCGCGTCGAGACCGCGGGAAGCGCCGCATCCGAGCAGGTCCGGCGGGCGCTCTCGGGACGGCGGGCGGACGTCTGGGGGATCGTCTTCCAACTCCTCCTGCTCTTCACGCTCGTGTTCGTGCTCGCCGTGCTGATCGTCCTGTTGGTCGACGTCGCGCGCACGGCGCTCCCGTACCTGCAAGACCGGGGCGGCGAGGTCTTCGCCACCGGCTACTCGTCGCTTCCGGCAGGCGCCGGGATGAAGACCGGTCTCGTCGGGTCGCTGTACATCGGCGTGTTCGTCGTCGTGCTCGCGCTCCCGCTCGGGGTCTGCGCGGCGATCTACATGGAGGAGTACGCGAAGGACACCAGGCTCACGCGGTTCATCAACACGAACATCCGCAACCTCGCGGGGGTCCCGGCGATCGTGTACGGCATCCTCGGCCTCGCGATCTTCGTGGAGCTCCTCGGGCCGGTGACGGGACCAGGAACGGTTGAGGGCCGCAGCCTGCTCGCGGGTGGGCTCACGATCTCGCTCATGGTCCTGCCGATCGTGATCATCACCACGCAGGAGGCGCTGCGCGCGGTTCCCAGGAGCATCCGGGAGGCCGGGTTCGGCGTGGGGGGGACCCGGTGGGAGGTGATCCGGAGCCACGTCCTGCCGTACGCGGCGCCCGGGGTCCTGACGGGGTCGGTGCTGTCCACGGCGCGGGCCTTGGGCGAGACGGCCCCCCTCATCATGATCGGGGCGGTGACGGGGTTCCTCGCGACCAGCGGTGGCGTCCTCGAGGCGCTGCAGCAGCGGTTCACGGCGCTTCCGACGCTGATCTTCACCTACGTCAAGAAGCCCCAGGAGGAGTTCCAGCAGCTGGCCGCCGCTACCATCCTGGTGTTGATCGTCTTCATCTTCTTCGTGAACCTGACGGCCATCCTGCTGAGGAACCGGTATGAGCGAAGGTGGTGATCGGGTGGACACGACCCAAGACGTGACCGAGATCGAGCCCGGGGCCGCCGAGGCCCGCGAGCGGGAGTCCGGTCGCCTGACGGTCAGGGACGCCCGCCCCGAGGTGGGTGCCGAGACCGCCAAGGACGTGGTGTTCGACGTGCGGGACGTCTCCGTCTACTACGGGGACTTCCGCGCGGTCCGGAACGTCACCCTCCCGATCTACCGCAACGAGATCACGGCCCTGATCGGTCCCTCCGGTTGTGGGAAGACCACCTTCATCCGATGCCTGAACCGGATGAACGACCTGATCGACGGCGCGCGGGTCGAGGGGACGCTCCTCTACCACGGGGTCGACCTCTACGACCCGAAGGTGGATCCGGTCGAGGTCCGACGACGGATCGGCATGGTGTTCCAGAAGCCGAACCCGTTCCCGAAGTCGATCTACGACAACATCGCGTTCGGCCCGAGGATCGCCGGCTACAAGGGGGACATGGACGATCTGGTGGAGGAGTCCCTCCGCCGAGCCGCGCTGTGGGACGAGGTGAAGGGGAAGCTGAAGGAGTCCGGACTCGCGCTCTCGGGCGGTCAGCAGCAGCGCCTGTGCATCGCCAGGGCGATCGCCACCAGGCCGGACGTGATCCTGATGGACGAGCCGTGCTCCTCGCTCGACCCGATCGCGACCCAGCGGATCGAGGATCTGATGCAGGAGCTCGTCTCCGAGTACACGATCGTGATCGTCACGCACAACATGCAGCAGGCGGCTCGCGTCTCGGACCGGACCGCGTTCTTCACCGTCGAGGTCCTCGAGGAGGGCGCTCAGCGTACGGGGCGGATCGTCGAGTACGACCAGACCGAGACGATCTTCACGAACCCGAGCGATCCGCGGACCGAGGACTACGTCACGGGGCGGTTCGGCTGATGGCGCGTCCGCACTTCCACGAGAAGCTCGACGAGATGGAGCTGCAGCTCCTCACGCTCGGTGAGCTCGCCGGGAACGCCGTGGGCAACGCCGTCGAGGCTGTGGTCGAGCACGACGACACGCGGGCCGAAGCGGTGATCGCCGGCGACGACGAGATCGACCGGATCTACCTCGAGCTCGACAACGGGATCCTGTCGCTCCTCGCCCTTCAGGCGCCGGTCGCGGCGGACCTGCGCCTCGTCTCGGTGATCATGCACTCGAGCCTGCACCTGGAGCGCATCGGCGATCAGGCCGTGAACGTAGCCAAGGTGTACCTGGTCACGAAGGACCTGCCGCGGAGCGCGACGATCGTCCAACAGATCGGCGAGATGGGCGACATCGTGGTGGAGATGGTGCGCGTGGCGATGGACGCGCTGCGCCGCCGCGATCTCGAGCTCTGCACGCGCCTGCCGAAGATGGACGACCCGGTCGACCGGCTGAACCGCAACATGCACTTCGAGGTCGCCAAGCTCGCCGACGATCCGAGAGCCCTCGACTGGGGCATGCACATGAACCTGGCCGCGCGAGCGCTCGAGCGGGTGGGGGACAACGCGGTGGATATCGGCGAGCAGGTCTCGTTCCTCGTCTCGGGCGAGTTCCGCGAGTTCACGGACGCCTCCCACCCGGGAGGGGTCTCGGCGACCGATGCCGGCTGACGCGACCAGGATCCTGGTCGTCGAGGACGAGGAGTCGCTCGCCGACTCGGTCCGGTACAACCTCGAGCGCGAAGGGTTCACCGTCTCGGTGGCCGGCGACGGGCGCCGCGCGCTCGAGATCTTCCGGTCGGATCCGCCGTCGCTCGTGATCCTCGACCTCATGCTTCCGGAGATGTCCGGACTCGATGTCTGCCGGACCCTGCGGAGCGAGTCGGACGTGCCGATCATCGTGGTCACCGCCAAGGACTCCGAGGCCGACAAGGTGAGCGGGCTCGAGCTCGG
>DATFEU010000107.1:0-5620 GCA_035250725.1 Actinomycetota bacterium | reverse complement strand
GTGGGCGCCGGCTGGGAGCGGCCCGAGTGGTACGAGGCCAACGCCCCGCTCGTCCCGGAGGCCGCGCCCTGGCTGGAGCGCGACCCGTGGGCGGCCAGGTTCTGGTCGCCGATCGAGGGCGCCGAGCACCTCGCGACGCGCGCCGCCGCGGCGCTGTTCGACCTCACGGCGTTCGCGAAGTTCGACGTGCAGGGTCCGGACGCTCTCGCGTTCCTCGAGCGAGTGTTCGCGAACCGCATCGACAGACCGATCGGATCGATCGTCTACACGCCCGCGCTCACGCGGTCGGGCGGGGTCCGCCTCGACCTGACGATCACGCGCAAGGACGACGAGCTGTTCCGGGTCGTGACCGGCGGTGGCAGCGGCCAGCACGACGTCGCGTGGCTGCGTCGGCAGCTCGGCGACGGCGAGCGCGTGACGATCATCGAACGCACGGGCTCGCTGTTCGCCCTCGGCCTCTGGGGACCGAACGCGCGCGAGATCCTCCAGGCGTCGACCGCCGAGGACGTCTCGAACGACGCGTTCCCCTACATGACCGCCCGGTACCTGAACGTCGGCGAGGTCGGCCCGGTCTGGGCGCAGCGGATCTCGTACGCGGGCGAGCTCGGCTGGGAGCTTTACGGCCAGTTCGCGATGGGCGACCGCGTGTGGGACCTCCTGTGGGATGCCGGCCGCGAGCACGGGCTCGTGGCGGCCGGGCTCGGCTGCTTCGACACGCTCCGACTGGAGAAGGGCTACCGGTTCTGGGGCCAGGACATCGACATGGAGCGCGACCCCTACTCGGCCGGGCTCGGCTTCGCCGTGCGGATGGACAAGGGCGAGTTCAGCGGGCGGGATGCGTTGGCCGCCGCGCTCGAGCGCGGCCCAACCGAGAGGCTCTGCTGCATCACGCTCGACGACCCGAGCCGCGTCGTGCTCGGCAAGGAGCCGATCCGCGCGGATGAGGCGGTCGTCGGCTACGTGACGAGCGCCGGCTACGGCTACGCGGTCGGGCGCTGCATCGCGTACGGTTACCTGCCCGTCGAGCTCGCGGTCCCCGGCACGGCGGTCGAGATCGAGTACTTCGACGAGCGGTTCCCGGCGACCGTGGCCGAGGATCCGCTCTGGGACCCGAAGGGCGAACGACTGAGGGCGTGACCGCGGAGGGCGGGCGCGGAAAGGAGCAGCGTTGGGCATCGTCGAGAACCCGGGGATCCTCCTGTACACGAGGATCCGCAAGTCGCCGTACTTCTACGCTTCGCGCAAGCACGGCGTCGCGCGCTACAGCGTGTACAACCACACGTTCCATCCGCGCCACTACGGCGATCCGGTCGCCGAGTACTGGCATCTCGTGAACGGCGTCACGCTGTGGGACGTCGGCGTCGAGAAGCAGATCCAGATCAAGGGCCCGGACGCGTTCGACCTCACGAACATGATCGTCCCGCGGGACCTCAACAAGTGCGCCGTCGACGAGTGCAAGTACGTGTTCATCACCGCGCCCGACGGCGGGATCCTAAACGATCCCGTGCTGCTGCGGGTCGAGGAGGACGAGTTCTGGCTCTCGCTCGCGGACTCCGACGTGAACCTGTATGCGCTCGGCATCGCGGCCGCGAAGGGCATGGACGTGACGGTGCAGGAGATCGACGTGGCGCCGGTGCAGATCCAGGGACCGAACGCGAAGAAGGTGCTCGTGGACCTGTTCGGGGACAAGGTGCTCGAGATCCCCTACTACGGGCTCATGAAGGGCGAGGTCGACGGCATGCAGGTCGTCGTCTCGAGGACCGGCTACACGGGCGAGGTCGGGTACGAGATCTACCTGCGCGACGCGTCGGAGCACGGCGTCGCACTGTGGGACCGGGTGCTCGAGGCGGGGAAGCCACATGGGCTCGAGGTGATCGGCCCGTGCCACATCCGTCGCATCGAGGGCGGCATCTTGGCCTTCGGAGCGGACATGTGGTACGAGCACAACCCGTTCGAGGTCGGCTACCACTACACGTGGATGGTCGACCTCGAGCAGGAAGCCGACTTCACGGGCAAGGAGGCGCTCAAGCGGATCAAGGCCGAGGGCGTGAAGCAGAAGCTCGTCGGCGTCGACATCGAGGGCGCGCCGCTCGGCACCTACATCGACAACGAGATGATCGACGTCTTCCCGGTTGCGGTGGGCGGCGAGCTGGTCGGCAAGGTGACGTCCGCGTGTTTCTCGCCGAGGCTCGAGAGGAACATCGGGTTCGCGATGCTGCCGATCGAGCACACGGAGCTCGACACGAAGCTCGAGGTCGAGACGCCCGTGTCCGGTCGGGTCACGGCGAGGGTCGTCCCGATGCCGCACTGGGACCCGACGAAGGAGATCCCGAAGGGGTAGCCCTCAGCCCACCCAGGCAGGGAACTGACCGTAGACGCCGAGCTGTTCACTCACGTCGAGTTCCTCGGACCCGCTCGGGCTCACGACCACGATCGCGCCCTCCCGTGAGTAGACGATCCCCTGTTCCGACCAGTCCGGGAACCGGTCCTGCGTCCGGAGGTTTGCGGTGACGTTCCGACGTTCCGTTCCGTCCGGACGGATCACCCAGATGTCGAAGTCGCTGGTGCGCTCCGGATCGTACGCGGGCGGCTCGAAGTCCTGGGGCGTCGCGCGCGTGGAGTCGAACGCGATCCACTCGCCGTCCGGTGACCACGCCGGAGAGCCGTCGTCGCTGCCCGCGTCGTCGGTGAGGTTCGCGACGCCCGACCCGTCCGCGTTCATGACGAAGAGGTCGTAGTCCGGGTCGCCGGATGGGGTGGTTCCGCCGACGTACGACTCGAATGCGATCCGGTCGCCGTTCGGCGACCAGGCGGGGTACTCGCCCCAGACGTCCGAGAGTCGTCGGACGCCGGCGCCGTCCGCGTTCATCACGTAGACCTGCGGCAAGCCCTCCCGGTCCGAGTTGAACGCGATCCTCGTGCCGTTGGGCGACCAGGACGGGCCCCACTCGTTGCTGCCGGGTGCGTTCGTGAGGTTGACGACCCCCTTGCCGTTCGAGCGGACGAGGAAGATCTCGTCGTCGACGTTCACGCCGTCGCGGGAGTCGCGGAACACGACCAGCCGGCCGTGGCCGTCCGGGTCGAACTGGTCGCCACCGATCGACGTGAGCGGGACGTCTTCGCCGTTCGGCAGCTCGAGCAGGTGGATCTCGCCGTCCTCGCCGGCGAACACGATCAGCCCCTCGACCGCGAGCGGCCTCCCAGGCCCCTCGGATCCACCCATCGCCTCGTCGGTCCCGTCGCCGGAACAGGCGGCGAGGACGATCGCGCCCCCCGCGAGCCAGACCGTCGCGGCCCGTGACGTGCTCGTCATGCCCCCCCTACACCACTTCGTGGCGAACGGTTCCGTCAGCCCTCGAGGGGAAGTACGAAGCGGATCGTTGACCCGAGGCCGGGCTCGCTCTCGGCCGAGATCGTTCCGCCGTGCGCCTGCACGAGGCTCTTCGCGATCGCGAGGCCGAGCCCCGCGCCCCGGGACTCCGGCGACTTGGCGAACCGGTCGAACACGTGCGCCAGCTCGTCGGCCTCGATCCCCTCACCGGTGTCGGAGACCTCGAACGCGACGCTGTCGTCGACACGAGCCGCGCGGAGCGTCACCGTGCCGCCCGCGGGGGTGTGCCGGAGCGCGTTCGCGAGCAGGTTCGACAGCACCTCGCCGATGCGGACGGGGTCGACGTCCACCGTGGGCAGGCCGTCCTCGACCCGGGATCCGAGCGCGACGCCGCGCCCACCGGCCTCGGCCCGGTAGGCGGCCACGGCCGCGTCCAGGAGCTCGCCCGGCTCCAGCCGTTCGCGGTGGAGCGGCAACGCTCCCGCCTCCGCGTTCGACAGGAGCTGGAGGTCCCCGAGCAGGCGCGCCATCACGTCGGTCTCCTGTTCGATCAGCCCGAGGTGCTCGCCGTCCACCTCGTAGAGGCCGTCGCGCATCCCCTCCACCCGGCCGCGGATCACCGAGAGCGGCGTCCGGAGCTCGTGCGCCACGTCGGCGAGCAGGTCCCGCCGCTGTCGCTCGTTGCGTTCGAGCCGGTCGGCCATGCGGTTGAAGGCGCCGGCGAGGTTCCGGACGTCCGGGGGGCCGTGCACCGGGGCGCGTGCCGAGAGGTCGCCGTCGGCGATCCTGCCGGCCGCGTCCATCACGTCGCCGATCGGCTTCGCCGTGCGCCGGATCACCCGCCCGAACGCCACGAAGCCGATCAGCAGCACGACCGGGAAGAACAGGAACCACGGGAAGAAGCCGCGGTGCTCGCCGCCCCGGTCGAACCAGCCTCCGCCGAGCGCGGCGCCCAGCCATCCGATCAGGAAGACGAACAGGAAGAAGACGCCGAACCCGATCGCCAGACGCCGAAGGAAGTGCCCGCGCATCTCCCGCCACGGGCCGCGTTCCGGCGGGAAGGGTTCGTCCTCGGGCCACCACGGGGGCCGGAAGCCGCTTCGATGGTCGTGATCACGCATCGGCGAACCGGTAGCCGACGCCGTGGACCGTCAGCACGTACCTCGGTGAGCCGGGCGTCGGCTCGATCTTCCGGCGGATGTTCTTCACGTGGGCGTCGATCGCTCGCTCGTACGACTCGATGGCGACGCCGTGCACGGCATCCAGGAGCTGGGAACGAGTGAAAACGCGCCCGGGCTCGCGCGCGAGCGTCGCGAGGAGCTCGAACTCGGTGGGGGTGAGCTCGGCCGGCGACCCGCCGACCGTGACCCGCATCTTGGCGGTGTCGATCTCGATGTCGGCCGCGCGCAGGATCTCGTCGCCGCGCTCGGCCGTTCGCGTTCTGCGCAGCACGGCGCGCACGCGCGCGACGAGCTCCTTCGGGCTGAACGGCTTCACCACGTAATCGTCGGCGCCGAGCTCGAGGCCCACGATCCGATCGGACTCGTCGCCGCGCGCGGTGAGCATCACGATCGGCGTGTTCGACCAGCGACGGACCTCCCTGGCGACGTCGAGGCCGTCGCGCCCGGGAAGGCCGAGATCGAGGACGAGGAGATCGGGCTTGGCGCTGCGGACGCTCGCGACGGCCGAGCCGCCGTCGCCGACCACGATGACCTCGAAGCCGGCGCGGTCGAGGAAGTCGCGCACGACGCGCGCGATCTCGATCTCGTCCTCGACCACCAGCACCGTCGTCATCGTCGCTCGCTAGCCTTGCCGACGCGAACGGGCGGTGGCAACCGCCACCGCCCGTCGCCGCATCGATCGTCAGGACGCCGGTGGTCCGGTGGTCTCCTCGCCGCCCGACGCCTGGTCGTGCTGCCGGTTGTGCCATTCGCCGGCGCGTTCCTCGAAGCGGGCGCGCCCCTCGTCGGACCAGGGGCCGAAGCCCGGGCCGTGGTCGTGTCCCCACCGGCCCCGGCCTCCCCGGAACGCCCACCCGACCAGCAGGAACGCGCCGATCAGGAACAGCGGGAACAGGAAGAAGCCGAACGGGAAGAACCCGTGTCCGTACCCGTACCGACCGTTCACGACCTCGACCACCTGGCCGGCGTCCGCGCCCCGCCGGATGCCTTCGTCGATCCCGGCGTTGTAGGCGCCGATCGCGATCCCGACCACCGCCAGGGTCACGAGGATCGCCGCCACGATCGCCCATCCGCGTCGCATCTCGAACCTCCTTCCGACGTTTCCGTC
>DATFEU010000103.1:0-7744 GCA_035250725.1 Actinomycetota bacterium | reverse complement strand
GAGGGCCGCGGTCGGGACGTACGCGGGCTACGCGATCGGCAACGCGTGGTTCTACGCGCTCGGCGCGCTGCTCGTCCTCGTGACGGGGGCGGGCGCGGACGCGGTCGGGATCGGTGGTGCGATCGTGTTCCTGGCCGGGGGCGGGCTCGTGTTGCTCGCGCTCCTCGTGGGCGAGAGCGACAACGCCTTCGCCGACATCTACTCGGCGGCCGTCTCGGCCCGTAACGTCGCTCCCTCGGCGCGTCAGTCCCGACTGATCCTGGTCGTCGGCGCGGTGGGCCTCGGCCTTGCGCTCGCGTTCACGGTCGAGCGCTACGAGGTGTTCCTGTTCCTGATCGGGTCGGTGTTCGTGCCGCTCGCCGCGGTCCTGCTCGTCGGTGCGGTCGGCCTCGTCCTCGCGCTCGCGTTCACGGTCGAGCGGTACGAGGTGTTCCTGTTCCTGATCGGGTCGGTGTTCGTGCCGCTCGCCGCCGTGCTGCTCGCCGACTACTTCGTCCACAGCCGAGGTCGGTACGGGGAGGCCGAGCTGTTCGTGCGGAGCGGCGTGAGGTGGCGCGCGTTCGTGCCGTGGGTCGCCGGATTCGTCGTCTACCAGTGGAGCGTGCCGACCGGGCCGGAGGGATGGGTGGACGCGCTGGGCGACGTGTTCGGGGCGCTGGGGTTGCCGTTCCCCCTGCTGGACTCGCGGCTCGGCGCGAGCATCCCGAGCTTCGCCGTCGCGTTCGTCCTGGCCGCGCTGCTCTCGCGGCGGACTACTCGGCCACCGCACGCCTGACCGGCGGCGGCGCCACGACGAGCAGGACGACGGACGGATCCTGGCCGGCGTTCGTGATCGTGAGCTCGGAGCCGGCGGGCACGAGCGTCGTTGCCCACTGCTCGAGGCGCTTGCGCCCGCGGTTCACCTGGACGACGACCCTGCCGGTCACGACGAGGACGAAGGCGTCCGAGTGTGCGTCGCTGATCGTCCCGAGGCTCTGGTTGCGATCGAGGCAGACGACCTCCGACCACACGTGGTCGGACTCGAACAGGTCCGCGTGATGCGGGCCGTCATCGTCGAACCGGACGAGATCGCGCAGGTCCTTGGCGTCCACGGCGCGAAGCCTATCGCCCGGCCGTCAACGTCCGGCCGTGGATAGACTTCCCGTCCGCCCCGACCACAAGGAGTCCTCCGTGACCACCTTCTCGTACTCCTCAGAGCGCCCGGCCGGTAGACCCGTCGACGTGCTCGTGCTGCCCGTCTTCGAGGGCCCCGCGGCGGGGCCGGGGGTGAACGACGTCAAGGGCGTCGACCTGTTGGGGCTGTTCGAGGCGTCGGGGGCCACGGGCAAGCGCGGTGAGTTCCTGCTCGTCCCGAACACGGGGGTGGAGGGCCTCGAGGCGGAGGCCGTGCTCCTCATCGGCGTCGGGAGCCGCGACGTGGCCGACGCCGACGCCTGCCGTCGCGCGATCGGTCGCGTGGCGCCCAGGCTGTCGAAGCGCAAGCGGGTCGCGACGACGCTCCCGCAGATCGTCCGCGGCAGACTGGCCGAGGACGCGATCCAGGCCACCGTGGAAGGGCTGGTCCTGGGCACGCACCGGTTCGACCGGTACAAGTCCTCGAGCGACGGCCGGGCCTCGGCGCTCGAGGAGGTCGAGCTCCTCGTGGCCCCGAGGACCGACGCGAAGCGCGCGCGCGCGGCGATCCAGCGCGGCCAGGTGATCGCCGAGTCGCAGGCGTGGGCGCGGGACCTCGTCAACACGCCGGCGCTCGACCTCCCGCCCGCCGAGCTCGCCCGCGAGGCGCAGAAGATGGCCAAGCAGGTCGGGCTCACGTGCAAGATCTGGACGGAGGCCGAGCTCAAGAAGGGCGGGTTCGGCGGGATCCTGGGCGTCGGGCAGGGGAGCGTCCGCCCTCCGCGGCTGATCGAGCTCCGGTACTCGGGCGGTGGCAAGGGCGCGCCGATCGCGTTCACCGGCAAGGGGATCGCGTTCGACTCCGGCGGGCTCTCGATCAAGGACTCCGCCGGGATGGAGTGGATGAAGTCGGACATGGGCGGCGCCGCCTCGATCCTCGGGACGATGCGTGCGATCGCGCTCCTGCGGCCCCGGGTGAACGTGATCGCGGCGATCCCCTCGGCCGAGAACATGCCGAGCGGCTCGGCGATCCGCCCGGGCGACGTGCTCCACCATCGCGGCGGGAAGACCTCAGAGGTGCTCAACACCGACGCGGAGGGACGCCTCGTCCTCGCGGACGCGCTCGCCTACCTCGCCGAGCAGGAGCCGCGCGTGATCATCGACACGGCGACGCTCACCGGCGCCTGCATGATCGCCCTCGGGTCGGACGTGTGGGGCGCGATGGGCAACGACGCGGACCTGATCGACGACATTCTTACCGCGGGCGACGAGGCCGGCGAACCCGGATGGGAGCTCCCGATGCACGAGCCGTACCGCAAGCTGATCGACTCGGACATCGCAGACATCAAGAACATCGGCAAGCGCTACGGCGGCGCGATCACGGCGGCGATGTTCCTCCGCGAGTTCGTGGGCGACACGCCGTGGGTGCATCTCGACATCGCCGGCCCCGCGTTCTCCGATCGGGTGGGCGACTACTGGCCGAAAGGCGCGACCGGCTCCCCGGTCCGGACGCTCGTGCGGTACGTGCTCTCGAAGAGTCCCGGTTCGAGGCGGTGACGAGGGTCCGTCGCCGAACGTGAACGACGGACCGATCCTCGCGGTCTTCGCGCACCCCGACGACGCCGAGATCACTGCCGGCGGCACGATCGCGAAGTGGTGCGCGGCCGGGCGCCCGGTACACCTCCTCATCCTCACGAACGGAGATCGGGGGTCGAACGACGCCTCGATCGACCGGGCCGAGCTCGCTCGGACGCGCGACCGGGAGACCGTCGCCGCGGCCGAGGTCCTCGGCGTCGAGACGACGGCGGTGCTGGGCGTGGCCGACGGCGAACTCGAGAACACCGCCGAGGTCCGCGGTCGCGTGGTTCGTGCGATCCGCGAGGTCCGGCCGGCCACGCTCGTCTCGTGCGACCCGACCGCCTGGTTCCTCGACGATCGCTACGTCAACCACGCGGATCACCGCACGGCCGGCGGGATCGCGCTGGATGCCGTCTTCCCGGGCGCGGGCAACCCGCACTTCTTCCCCGAGCAGCTCGGCACGGGGCTCCGGGCTCATCAGGTCACCGACGTCTGGCTGGGGCTGACGGGCGAACCCAACCACCACGAGGACGTGACCGGGCACCTCGAGACGAAGCTCGCCGCTCTCGCCGAGCACGAGAGCCAGGTGGCGGGCGGGATGCTCGGCTACTTCGAGGAGTGGATCCCGAAGGAGGCCGAGGAGGCGGGGAGGAAGATCGGCGTTCGTCACGCCGAGTCGTTCCGGCGCCTCGACCTGTCCTAGGACTTCGTCCCCGAGGCGAACAGCACCTCGCGGGAGTCGTTCAACGGGTCCGCGAACCGCTCGGCGAACACGGCCCGCGCTCGCTGGAGGAACGCTGCGAACCCCTGCTCGCCCAGCATCGACCGGACGAACCGACCGGTCGCCCACGTGCCGAGACCCTCGAGGTATTCGTCGAGCGTGTAGGAGAACCGGTACCGCCGCACCTCGGTGCGCACGTGACGCACGCCTGCCTCCATCAGGGCCTCCTCGAGGGGCCCGCGGTTGCGGAACCGCTCGCGCCAGGGGAGCCGCTGGTCCATCGCGGGCTGGAGCACCTCGCGCGGGACCACGGTCTCCACGAGCTCGAGCCAGGTGCGCGTCAGGTCGTCCGTGCCGTCGGCCCACGCCGTGACGGCGAGCCGTCCTCCCTCGCGGGTGACCCTGAGCATGTCGAACAGCGCGGTCTTGTACTTGGCGAAGTGCGCGATCACGAAGTTCGCGAGCACCGCATCGAACGAGCCGTCGCGGAACGGCAGGTCGATCGCCTGTGCCGCCGCGAGCCGGAGCCCGCCGTTCGCCGACAGCGCCTGCCGGAGCATCCCCTGAGCCTCGTCGATCCCGACCACACGCGCGCCGGCAGTCTCGGCCGCGATCGCGGCGACGCCGGTGCCCGTGCCGACGTCCAGGACCCGCCACCCGTCGCGCACGGCGGCGATCTCGACGAGATCGCGGGCCGGCTCGGCCAGGCGCGGCGCGTGCACGCGCGCGTAGGACTCGGCCACCGCGTCGTAGGAGCGCCAGTCGTCCATGTGACGGGCAAGCCTACCGGTGCTCGGTCCGAACGACGCGGCCCGCGACCACGTCGCGGGTAGGCTGGCGCGCGTGACGGGCGTGGGGGTGGGTGGTTGAAGGGTCCCGCCGGCGTGACTGCCCTGGTGCTCGCGGAGACGGTGGCGGGCGGTCTGGTGCTGTTGTTCCTCACCCCGCTGTGGAACGAGGTGAAGCGCGGGTTCTTCACGCTCTCGGGTTCGATCCTGCTCGCGCTGTCGCTCGCGACCTGGGGCGCGGCCGCGGCCGGGACGACCCCGGGGAGCGACGCGGGAGCGTGGTCCGTCCGGCTCTCCGCCGCGCTGTCGGTCGTCGTTCTCGTCTGGGTGGCGCTGATGTTCGCGAAGCGCCACGCGGCGGCGCGGGTCGTCGGCATCGCATCGGTCCCGGTCTCGATCGCGATGCTGGGCGCGATGGCGGGCACGGCCGAGGGTTCGTGGGCCGTGGCGTTCCTCCAGCTGCTCGCCGGGGCGGCCTTCCTCGGTGCCGTGATGGACGGCCTGCTGCTCGGCCACTGGTACCTGACCGACCGGGGCCTCACGCGTGCGCCGATCAACCGGTTCACGAACTTCCTGCTCGTCGGCGTCGTCCTCGAGGCGGCTGCGCTCGTGCTCGGCGGGTTCGAGCCGACCGAGGCGTCGGCGGACTTCAACCCGCTCCTGACCTCGGCCGGGCTCGCGTCGTGGATCGCGCTCGGGATGGTGGGCGCGACGGCCCTGATCGCCGTGCTGATCCGCGCGACCCTGAAGGGCGCCCGGTCGTCCGCGGTGCAGGCGGCCACGGGCTTCTTCTACCTCGCGGTCATCACGGCCCTCACGGCGGAGTTCGCCGCCAAGGTCGCGTTCCTGCCGTAGGCGATGGAGGCCCCGACGGTGATGGTGGTCGCGGTCGCGGTGGCCGGCCTCCTCGCGGAGATGGTCGCGTGGGGGCTCGTCGCCCGCGGCCGGAACATCTGGAGGACGATGCCGCCGGTCCTGGGCCTCATGGGGCTGACCGCGCTGGTTCTCGGGCCGCCGGCGTGGTCGCCGGACGTGAGCGCGGGGGCGTCGCTGACCCTGGGCCTCGCCGCCGGCCTGGTGCTGTACGTGGCCACGCGGGAAGCGTTCGTCATCATCGGCCGGTGGGAGCCGTTCCGGCAGCACTCGCTCGAGATGTACCGGAAGCAAGGCGGGCTCTCCCTCGGGGTTGCCCTGCTGCTCTCGATCGCGATCTCGGTCCCGGGCGAGGAGCTGTTCTGGCGCGGGCTGTTCCAGGGTGAGCTCACGGAGGCGCTCGACGGCAGTGGCTGGGCTCCCCTGCTCGCGTGGCTGGCCTTCGTGCTTGCCAACCTGGCGAGCGCCAACCTCGCGATCGCGGCCGGAGCCGTCGTCGGCGGCGGGGCGTGGGTGGCGCTCGCGTGGTGGAGCGGCGGGATCCTCGCGCCGCTCGCGTGTCACGTGTTGTGGACGGGCCTCATGATCGCCGCGCCGGTGGTGCGCGAGCCGGATCCGTCCGCGTGACCGAACCGGTCCCCGCTCCCGTCCGCGAGCTGCTCGCCGAGGGCTCCTTCTGCCACGTGGCGACCTCGACGCGGTACGGACCGCACGTGACGCCCATGGTGTTCGCGGAGGCCGGAGACCGGGTGTGGGTGACGACGTCGCGCAGGTCGGTGAAGGCGATGGCCTGGGCGCGAGATCCCCGCGTGGGCGGCCTGGTTCGCGTGGGGGAGCGGGCGGCGATCTTCGCCGGGACCGCGGCCACGTACGACCTGCTCGATCCGGAGAGCTGGGGGCGATCCTTCCGCGAGAGCCCGGTGATCGCGCTCGCGGCCGCTCGATACACGAAGAAGAACGCGCGCTTCTTCGCCGGCTACGCCGTGGACGCGGACCACGTCCCGCTCGCGTGGACGCCGCCGGGGCGCGTGTTCGCGGAGCTCCGCATCGAGCGCTCTGCGACGATCGTGGGTGACGAGATCGCGAGCGCGTGGGGGGAGTGGGACGACTCGACCGACGGGGTCGAACGCTTCCGCGTGCCGAAGGCCGGCTCCGGTCTCTTCGACGCCATCGAACCCGAGATCCGCGAGGGCCTCGGGTCGGCCGGGGCGGGCGCGCTCGCGGTCTCGACCGAGGACGGTCCCGTCGTCCTGCCGGCGGCGTGGGTCCTCGACGGCCCGGGCGTCTACGCGGTCCTGCACGCCGAGGCGCTTTCGCTCGCCGGCTCCGGGCCGGTTGCCCCGGCCGCGCTCTGCGTCGACCGGCCGTCGTCGTGGCGGGCCCGCGAGATGGTGGGCGCGATGGTCCGCGGACGCGGGCGGATCGCGGTCCCGGGCGCGCTCGAGTCCGGCGAGCGGTCGGTGCAGCGGCTCGCGCGGGCGGCAGGTGCGGACCCGTCGACCTCCGTGGTCGTCGGCATCGAACCCGAGCGCCTCGTCTGGTGGCGAGGTTGGGACTCCGGGACCGTGACGCTTCGATGACCCTGGTCAAGTTCGACATCGTGATCGAGGCGCCGCCCGAGGAGGTCTGGGACGTGATCTCCGACCCGCGGAACCTGCCGCACTGGGATCGCCACATCGTCCGGGTCGACGACGTCCCGGCCGACGGGATCCGCGAGGGCACCCGCTATACGACCGAGATGCGATTCATGGCGTTCCGGACCACCGTGGACGGCGAGGTCCTCGAGTGGGATCCGCCGCGGCGATCGAAGATCAGGCTCACCGGGCTGCTCGACGCGACCGTCACCTCGACGATCGAGCCGCTGGCGGGCAGCGACCGGAGCCTGCTCGAGCACGTGATCGATTACCGGTTCCGCGGGGGACCCCTCGGCGAGCTTGCGGCCAGGAGCCTCGCGCGCGTCGGGGGCGCGCACCTCGCGCTGCGGCACGGGACGCTTGCGCAGCAACGCGAGATCGAGGAGCGCTACCGGCGTCGGTAGTTCAGGCTCGGCGCCCCTAGTCGTCGTCGCGGCGGCGCTCGCGTCTCCGCAGGTACCGTCGGTCCTCGCGGCTCGGCCGGCCGACGAAGTAGCCGATCACGAACCCGAACGCGGCCGAGACCACGATCACGGTGAACAGGCGCGCATCCGAGTCGAACACCAGGAAGTTCACGTTCACCGGATCGAAGTTCACGACCGCGAAGACGAGCAGCACGATCGCGAGGACCGCGATGACGATCCGGCGAGGGGTGACCGCGGATCGCGGTTCCTCGATCGGCTGGCTCCGGCCCCCGTTCGGATCCTCCCGATCGTCCCGCGGTCCCTGATCTCCCTCCCTGCGCATCGGCGCGCTCCTTCGCTCGACCGCGTCACGCTGCGGCACCCTGCGCCGCCACGGCCTTCGCGTGACACCGACGCCCGTATCCTCGCATCATCCACCGGATGAACGTTCGCTCGATCGTCCGCGGGGCCGCGCTCGTCGGCGGTGCGCTCGCCGTCGGGACATGGAGCGCGGCCGGTCGAGGCCGCGAGCTCGACGAGGAGGCCTTCCGCGCGGCGAACCGCGACCGCGGCCCCGTGGCGGACCGGGTCCTCGGCGGCGTGACGGAGCTCGGCTCGATCTGGGCGTCGCTC
>DATFEU010000091.1:0-2522 GCA_035250725.1 Actinomycetota bacterium | reverse complement strand
GGCGCGCTGCCGGCCGGCGTCGATGTGGCGGTGGTCGTGAACGCCGGGTATGAGATCCCGCCGCCGACCGACGAGGCGCCCGTGGAGTGCCCGACGTGATGGGCCTCTCGAGCTCGAGGTATCGCCGATGAGGGCGCTCGTGCTCTCCGGCGGCGAGGGCTCGCGCCTGCGCCCGCTCACGCACACGAACGCGAAGCAGCTGATCCCGATCGCGAACGTCCCGATCCTGTTCCACGTGCTCGGATCGATCCGCGACGCCGGGATCACCGAGGTGGGGATCGTCGTCGGCCAGACCGCCGACGAGGTTCGGGCCGCGGTGGGGGACGGGTCCGCGTTCGGCCTGCGGGCGACCTACCTGCCGCAGGAGGCGCCGCTCGGCCTCGCGCACGCGGTGCTCGTGGCGCGCGAGTTCGTTCGCGGCGAGCCGTTCGTGATGTACCTCGGCGACAACGTCGTCCTCGAGGGCATCGCGGGCTTCGTCGCCGGGTTCGCGCGCCACCGGCCCGACGCGCAGATCTTCCTCGCGAAGGTCCCCGAGCCCGAGCGTTTCGGCGTGGTCGAGCTCGACGGCGACCGCGTCGTCCGGCTCGTCGAGAAGCCCAAGGAGCACGTCTCCGACCTCGCGCTCGTCGGCGTGTACCTGTTCGACGATCAGATCGTCGAGGCGTGCGAGTCGCTCGAGCCGTCGTGGCGCGGAGAGCTCGAGATCACCGAGGCGATCCAGCGGCTCGTGGACCGAGGGAAGAACGTCCGCGCCGAGATGCTGAGCGGCTGGTGGAAGGACACCGGCCGGCCCGAGGATCTGCTCGAGGCGAACCGGATGATGCTCTCGGTGCTCGAGCCGCGGCTCGAGGGCGAGGTGGACGAAGCCTCGACGCTCGAGGGCGTCGTGGTGGTCGAGCCGGGCGCCAAGGTCGTGCGCTCGCGGATCGCCGGCCCCGCGATCGTCGGTGGGAACGCGCTCGTCGAGGACTCGATGCTCGGGCCGAACGTCGCGCTCTCGGCCGGGTGCGTCGTCACGTCGAGCGAGGTCGAGGATTCGATCGTGATGGAGGGCTCGAAGATCCTCGGCGTCTCCGGCGTCGCCGGGTCCGTGATCGGCCGGGGCGTCGAGGTTCGGCACTCCGGCCAGGGCGGCGTGCACCGGCTCGTCGTGGGCGACCACAGCCAGGTCGAGGTCGACTGACCCGCGTGGTCGTCCGGGCAGGCTGAGCCGCGTTGCGCCTCGCGATCGACGCGCGGCCGGCGCTCGACCCGCGGCGGACCGGCGTCGGCCACTACACGAGGCAGATCGTCCGGGCGCTCCCGGCCGCGGCCGCGCCCGACGAGGTCGTCGCATGGTACCTCGACCCGAGCGTCGCCAAACGACGTCGCTTCGACGACGTCGATGCGCCGAACTTCAACGAACATGCCAACCGCTTCCCGCCGCGCCTGTTCCAGCCGTTCACCTGGCGGGCCGGTTGGCCGAGGCTCGAGTCGCTCGTTGGGTTCGACGCGCTCCTCGGGCCGAACTTCCTGCCACCGCCGACCGCCAGCTCGGGGGTCGTCCTCGTCGTGCACGACCTCGCGTTCGAGGTCCTGCCGGATACCGCGCCGCATCACGACGACCGGTGGCGCCGGCGGTTCGCCGAGTGGCTCGACCGATGCGCCGGCGTGATCGTCCCGTCGGAGAGCACCGGGCGGGATCTGCTCGAGCATCACGAGCTCGATGACGATCGCGTGCACGTGATCCCGCACGGCGCCGAGCCGTTCGAGGCGCCGCCTTCCGCCGACGTGGACGCCGTGCGGTCGCGGTTCGCGATCGGCGGGCCGTACGCGTTGTTCGTCGGCTCGATCGAACCTCGGAAGAACCTCGAGAGGCTCGTCCGCGCGTTCGAACGCCTCGGCGAGGCCGACGCCTGGCTCGTGATCGCCGGCGGACGGACGGACTGGATCCCGGGCGAGGCCGAACGCCTGGCCGTCCAGGTGCGCGAGCTCCCCAACGCGATCCATCGCCGGGTGGTGCTCGCCGGCTACGTCGACGAGCGGGAGCGACGGGCGCTCGTCGCGGGCGCGACCGCGCTCGCGTACCCGTCTCGGTACGAGGGGTTCGGCTTCCCCGTGCTCGAGGCGTTCGCGGCGGGCGTCCCGGTGCTGACATCCTCGGTGTCGTCGCTCCCGGAGGTCGCGGGTGAGGCGGCGCTCCTCGTCGACCCGGACGACGTGGACGCGATCGCGGACGGTCTGCGGACCCTATTCGACGATCCGGGCCTTCGCGACCGACTGGTGGCCGCCGGGCGCGAACGCGCGCGTTCGTTCACGTGGGGGCGCTCCGCGGCTCGCACGGCCGACGTCCTTCGAGCGGCGGCCCGTCGGTAGACTCGACGCGCCATGCCCGAACGGCGCGAGCGCATCCTGGTGACGGGCGGGGCCGGGTTCATCGGCTCCCACCTCGTCGACCTGCTGCTCGAGCGGCCGCAGGCCGACGTCACGGTGCTCGACAAGCTCACGTACGCGGGCACGCGCCTGAACCTGGCGCACCA
>DATFEU010000311.1:0-5221 GCA_035250725.1 Actinomycetota bacterium | reverse complement strand
GGAAGGATATGGCAGTGGTACGCCCACACGCCCGGATAGTCGGCGCGCACGAGGACGTCGAACCGTTGGCCCGGAGCGACCATCAACGTGTCGGCCATGTAGCGCTGGCCAGGGTCCAGCACGAACCCGTCTTCGGCCACGACCTGGAAGTGATACCCGTGCAGGTGCATCGGATGGATCTGTGCGCCGTCGTTCGCGAGGTGGATCAGGACACCGTCGCCCACCTCGGCCGCGATCGGCTGGGTCGCGGGGAACTCCTTGCCGTTCAGCACGAAGCCGGTGGGGCCGTCCCCCAGGAACAGGGTGCTCTCGACGTCGACCGGCTCGCCGTACAGCGAGCTCCAGTCGTTTCGCTTCGGCTCGACGATGAATGCGCCGTACAGACCCTTGCCCACCTGCTCGGTCGAGTTGAAGTGCGAGTGATAGACGTACATCCCCGGCGGGTCCACGACGTCGAACTCGTACGTGAAGAACCCGCCCGGCATGATCGGGTCCTGGGTGATGAATGGGACGCCGTCCATGCCGTTCGGAACCGTGACGCCGTGCAGGTGCAAGGTCGTCGGCTGTGACATCTCGTTGGTGACGACGATCCGGACGTGATCGCCGACGTTCACGCGGAGCTCCGGTCCGGGCACCGTCCCGTTGAACCCCATCGCGTCGACGAACACGCCCGGCTTCGTCTCCCAGCGGACCTCCTCGGCGGTGAGCTCGAAGGTCTTCGATCCCCCTTCGATCCGCGCATCGAGGAGCTCGTTGCCGGCCCTTTCCGTCTCGGCCGGGAAGGCCGCGACGCTCTCCTCGTGTCCCGAGAGCATCTCCTCGACGGTCATCTGGGCGTGTGCCCCGACCCCGCCGGTGGCGCCACTCTGGCCGGTGGCGCCACTATGGCCGGCGGCGCCGCTCGCTCCGGCCGCGTTGTCTCCCGAGGCGACCATGAGGCTCCCGACCATCCCGGCGCCCTCGTGCCCGGAAACGGTGCAGAGCGTCCGGAACTCGCCGGGCTCGAGCGGCGGGACCTCGAGGGTCGCCGTGTCACCCGGCTGCAGCTCCGCCGTCGCGAGGACGTCGGAGCCGGTCTCGACGGCGAATGTGTGCGCGGCTGCGCCGTCGTTGGCCACGTTGAAGGTGAGCGACTCGCCCGCCGGCGCATGGATCATCCCGGGCGCGATGACGAACTCCGAGAGCGACACGTCGATGCTCTCGGCCCGTGCCGCGGACCCCTCGCCTTCCGAACCGTCGTCGCCGCTGCACGCGCTCGCCACCAGCATCACGACGAGCAGGGCCGAAACGATCACCATCCAGTGCCTGCGTCCCATGAGCTCCTCCGTCTCCGAACGTGCGGGTTCCGAGGCGGCAGGATGCTCGGGGGAGGCGGGCGACGGCACCGGGCGAAGGACCCCCTCCGGCAGGGTCCTCCGTCCCGGCGAGACGGCTTACGCCGTCGCCGGCTCGGTCCGCTCGCGCATCACGCTGATCGTGAGAACCAGGAAGCCGATCCCCGTGAGGAGCAGGGCGACGCCCATGACGATCGAGAACAGAGCGACCCGTTCCGCGAGGTAGGCGGTGTTCAGCGCCGTCGTGAGCGAGGTCGCCGTCACCCACAGGTTCCGCACGCTGTTCTGGACCGGGTTGCCCTGCTCGTCGACGGCCGCCTCGGCTTCGTCGTCCGTCTCCTCGCCCTCGGGCGTGAGGTAGCGGCCCATCTCCGCGTACGTCCGGCCGCCCGTCGCCTCGAGCGCGTGCGTTCGGATGATCTCGGCGAATTCCTTGGCCTCGGCGCCGGTGTCGATCTCCTCGCCCGGCTCGAGGTCGACACCGATCTCCTCCGCGTCGGGCGTCGCCGTGATGTTCTCGCGCGAGATCGTGTCCCTGACCTCGAAGTAGCCGAGCGAGCCGACCACGATCGAGCCCGCCCCGAACAGGATCAGGACCACGCTCGCGAAGTAGCCGCCGTACTGGAAGAGCCGTCGCATCGCTCCCTCCTCCTTCGCTCCGAGGGCCGCATCGTGCCCCGGCCCGGCCGTCCGGGTCCGGTGTTCCCTCATCTCAGTGGTCGGTAGGAGGATAGGCCGAGGGTTCGGCGGGCGCGTGCGCAGCGTATCGCGCGCGAGGCTCAGCCCGCGGCCTGCGCCAGGTGCGCCTCCAACTGCTCGACCGTGAGCTCTCCCGTGGCGCGCGCGACCACGTTCCCGTCGTCGTCGACGAACACGAAGTACGGGAAGGCCGTGAGCCCGTACGCGGTGGCCGCGCTGCCGCTCGAGTCGTCCACGAGCACGGGCACCGTCCACCCCTCCCGCCGGAGCCATTCGTCGGGTGGGTAGTTCGGCTGGGCGGGGTCGTTCGAGGTAGCCACGGAGTAGAGGTCCACGTTCGCGGGGCGACCGTGGACGTCGATCCAGTCTTGGATCAGCGGGACCTCGCGCTGGCAGTGCGGGCACCAGTGGGCCAGGAAGACGATCGCCTTCGCGCGCCCGTCGTCGACGATCGTCTCCGGGCTCCCCTCGAAGCTCTCGCCCTCGAGCGCGGGGGCCGCGAGCCCGAGGGCCGGGTCGCGGCCTTCCTCGTAGGCGGGGAGCTCGACTCCGGTGATCGTGAGCCGGGCCGTTCGCTCCGTCGGCTCGCCGTCGTTCCCGCCGGTCGCGGCTACGGCGATGATCGCCGCGACCAGAACCGCCCCGGCGGCCCCGAGGATCGCCGGGCCGGGCCCCCGCCGTGTCAGAACACCGCGAGCCCGTCCGCGCGCCCCGGCCTTGGATCTACCGGTGGATCGCGTTCGGCGCTGCCTATTCGTCATGCCGCCACCTCCATCTCGTCGATCCGCAGGGCTCCACCCCGTCCCAGCACCTCGTCGCCGCTGGGGCCGATGAGGAGGAGCGTGGCGATCAGCGCGAACGCGCTTAGCGCCATGAACGGGATGGAGATGTAGTGCAGCTGCCACACCCACAGGGTCGTGCACGGGACGTCGACCGAGCACGCGAGCGTGGTCTGCGAGGGGAACCGCTCGAGCTGATAGTGGTACGCCGAGATCGCCGCTCCGATCGCGACGATCGGCAGGACGTACCGGCGGATCCCGAAGTCCGAACGGAGCGCCGCGATCGCCAGGACGATCGCCAGCGGGTACATCGCGATGCGTTGGTACCAGCACAGGGTGCACGGCGGCAGGTGTGCGACCTCGGAGTAGTACAGGCTGCCGAGCGTCGCGACGAGCGCCACCACCCACGCCATCGCCAGCGACGAGCCGTCGACGGCCTCGCGGAGCCGCCCGAAGGCTCGATGCGCTCCACCCGAGTACCGGGCGCCGATCGCGAGGCCGAGCGTAAGCAGCACGAACACGTTCGCGCCCACCGTGAGGAGCGCGAAGAACAGTGACATGGTTCTCACATCAACGCACCACCGATCCGGACCGCCTACGAGGGTCCGTACACGGTGTAGCGAACGACGGGAGGAGCATCCCCCGGCGAACGGCCCGGTCCCGACGGGACCCGTGGCCCCCTCCGCGGGCACGAGGGCCGCCTATCCTCCCCGGCCGGACGTGGTCCCGCTTTGCCCGCGGGACCACGGTGAGCGGAGGTCTCGGATGCGTCGGATGGGTAGGAACCTCGAGCGACCGCATCCCACGGACCCCATGCGAGGCGGATGATGCAGATCCGGCCGACGGAGCATCCGCCCGACCAACCGGCGAATCCCTTCGCCCGATTGCGGACCGTCGCCGCCATCGTCGGGCTGTATGCCGTGGCCCTGCTCGCCTGGCTCGTGATCGGGGAGCCCCACCCCGCGGGGCGTTGGTTCGGCGTCCACCTGTTCACCCTCGGGATCGTGACGAACCTGATCCTCGCGCTCTCGGGTCACTTCGCTCGCACGCTCACTCATCAGGGCGGCACCGCATCCAGGTGGCAACCCCTGATCGTCAACGTCGGGATCCTCGCGGTCCTCGTCGGGATTCCGAGCGATCGTTCGTGGATCGTGGCGGCCGGAGCCACGATCCTCACGGTCGAGGTGATGCGCTCCTACCTCGATCTCCGGCGCTACCGGACACGCGCGCTTGCCGGACGCTTCTCGTGGATCGTTCGATCCTACGAGCGCGCGCACGGAGCGTTCGTCCACGGCGCGATCCTCGGCCTACTCGTGGGGACCGGGATCGTGAGCGGCCCCTGGTGGATCTCCGCACGGACGGCGCACCTGCACGTCAACGTGCTTGGGTGGGCGGGCATCACGCTGCTCGCGACCGTGGTGTTCTTCGGTCCGACGATGTTGCGCACGCGGATCCGGCCCGGTGCCGAGGTGCGCGCACGGCGTGCGCTCCGGTGGGGGGCGACGGGGCTCACGGTCGGCGTGCTCGCACTCTTCGGGACCGGCGTCGGTGGGAGATGGGGGCTGGTCCTGCGACTGGCGGCGGCGGCGGGGCTGCTCGTGTACGCGTGGGCGGTGGTGGAGGTCTGCCTGCCCGTGATCGCTGCCGCGGCAGCCGCTCGACCGTCCTCGGCGCGCCCGGCGTTGATCACGGCATCATCGTGGTTCGTCGCGATCGCGTTCCTCGACGTCGTCGTGGTCGCGACGGCCGGATGGCGCTACCTCGACGCGCTCGGCGTGGCGATGCTCGCCGGCGTGCTCTTCCAGACGATCGCGGCGTCGCTGGGCTACCTCGCGCCCTTGCTGCTCCGGTCCGACGTCCACGCGCGAGCCGACCGGTCCGAGCGGATCGACAAGCACGGCACGCCGAGGGCGGCGGTGTGGAACCTCGGCGTGGCGCTCGCGACGGTCGCCGCCGCCGCCGGGGGCCAGCAGGGCGAGGCCTGGACGATCGCAGCTCGGATGGGCTGGGGCCTGATGCTCACGGCGGTCGTCTGGCTCGGCGTCGCCGCACTCCTCCCGCACGGCCGGCGGAACGGCGCCGGCGACGCATCGATCACGTCGCGCCGGTAGGCTGGGCTCCGTGGGGTCGAGGCGAGCCTCCGCCGGACCCGGGTCGCGCGGCGACCGTCCGGTCGACGTGCCGGCAAGCGTCGCGGGGGCCGTGGCCGCGTTCGTCACGGCGGCCGCGATCTTCCTCGGGAGCCGGCGGCTCCTGACGTTCGATGCGGCGCTGGTCGGGTACGCGGCCGCGACGATCTTCCTCGCGTTCGGCGTGGCCTACCGCTACGTGATGTGGGTGCGGAGCCCACCCGCGATGCGGTACCTGCGGCGCGGATGGCGGAGCTTCCTTTCGTTCCGCAACTTCCGT